>NZ_VIDW01000020.1:0-95608 GCF_006519665.1 Paenibacillus sp. tmac-D7
TGATACCAATGGAATTTAAAAAAGATGACCCCTGTTCAATACAGAGATCATCTTCTTCAATCAGCCTAGGCTTTTTTAAAATGTCCTTTACAAGGGGTACAGTTTAAAGAAGGATGGCCTGTTTCTTTATGACCGCTAATTGCGAAATAAAGTCACTCTTTTTTAGTGCTGCTCACTAATATTCATTTTAATACACATCACGTTGGTAACGCCCTTGCTCTTGCATATCATTTAAATACGCTTCGGCTGCTTCACGGGTCATCGAACCTTCTTTTTCAATAACGCTAATTAGAGCATTGTGGACGTCTTTCGCCATATATTGCTTATCTCCACAAACGTAGAAGTATGCTCCATTATTTAGCCACTCAAACAATTCCTTACTGTTTTCAAGCATTTTATGCTGTACATATACTTTTTCCGCCGAATCACGGGAGAACGCAACCTCTAATCTTGTCAATACCCCATCTTTTTGATATTTTTTCAGCTCGTTTTGATACAGGAAATCCGATGCTGAATGCTGATCTCCAAAAAATAGCCATGATCTACCTGATGCTGCATTCACTGCACGTTCCTGGATAAACGAACGGAATGGTGCAATACCTGTCCCAGGACCAACCATAATAATATCTTTATCTGGGGACTCTGGTAGATTAAAGTGTTTGTTTTGTTGAATAAATACTGGAAGCGTATCTCCCTCTTGAAGACGTTCAGCACATAAAACAGAACAAACTCCTTTGCGCTTCCGTCCGTGAGCTGTGTAGCGCACAGCACCGATGGTTAGATGCACTTCCTCAGGATTAGCGGTAATGCTGCTAGCAATTGAATATAGCCGTGGCGGCATTTTTCTTAATAAAGAGACAATCTCTTGGGCAGAAGCTTTCCATGGACCAAAATCTCGTAACAAATCGAGCAAATCACGTCCGTCGATATATTCTTTCAGTTGATTTAGATTTTCATCGGATACCAGCTTTTGTAGCTCTTCATTTTCTGATAATTCCGCTGCCTGCTGGATAATTTTTTTCGTCAATAACGTAATTTCAAAGTGTCTTGCTAACGCTTCTTTTAAGGGAAGTGTATCCCCTTGCTTATTAACTGAAACAGACAGTTCTGCATCCCATTTCATTTCCTCAAGAAGGGAAGCCACTAGTTCCGGATCATTCTCAGGGATAATACCAAGGCAATCACCTGGGACATATGAGAGGTCAGATCCTTTTAACGATAGCTCGAGATGCCTCGTTTCTTTATTAGAACCTGCTCCATTTAAATTTACATTTTTGAGAACTTTCGCTTGAAATGGATTTGTTCTTGAATATGTTGTTGGCACTACAGTAGAAGATTGCATAAATTCACCTCAAAAAGTTGTTTATTATGTAGGATAGCACAAGAAGAGAAAATCAGAAATGTTTTTCTAGTACATTTTTTATTATTGACATTTATTAAGTTAATCGACCAATGTACCCAAAACTATTTTAGTATTTCTTTTAAATGATATCTTATCTCTGTTCATTTTACCATATTCGAATTTCATTAAGCTCTTCCAATTTTTTATTCCCTCAGCTCTCCGTTAGTGTATTTACATACTCAAGTCGATCATTGTTAAGGAACCAGCAGCTACGAAACGCCTTCCTTCGTCATTTCCTAAACAAAGATTCCCCCCTATCGCTTCCATAATAGACGAGCTGAAATTCATGTCGAGCTCACAGAAGGGAAACGACATTACCTGTCGAATGACATGGGTATACGGTACTATATGAAAAACCATGAAACAGGAGGGTTCCCGTGATCAAGACTATTTACAAAATTTTTACTGCGATGCTGTGCATCGCAATGCTGCCGCTTACCGTATATCCGGGCAGTTCTGCGTCGGCAGCCGCCGCCGACAACTGCCAGACCGAGATTTCAAAAGCAAGGAAGCCGCGCCCCAGCGGTGCTCTGAATCAAGACGGCACGTATACGAAATTCGACTACTCCAATATGCCTGACCCAAAAGAGACGATCTTCGCTTGTGTGAACAATCAATTTCTCGCAACCGATGTTCCAGTACAGACGGAGAACGGCTTCTCCCTCATTCCGATGAGAGCGCTGCTGGAAGCGCTAGGTGCGGACATTGCGTGGGACGGTGACAGCCGTACTGTGACGGTAAAGCTGCAAGGGAAGACGATTGTGCTGCAGGTTGACCGTCCCGATGCATCGGTGAACGGGCGAACCGTGGAGCTAGATGTACCCGCTCGTATGAAGGACGGACGGGTTCTCATTCCGACACGCTTCGTTTCCGAGCAGCTGGGAAGTGCGGTGGTGTGGCAACCGAAGAACAAAGCCATTATGATTTACAAGCCTCTTCAAGCTGAGGTCACCGCACAAGCGGTCCAGACGAAGACACTCGGAACTGACGACTATAAATACGGAAATTATTTTTCTACGGCCAAGAGGTTCTTACTCCATAAGAAGAATCGCGTGGTGCTGGTCGAGGACATGGGGGACAAAGGACTTCGCGTGCAGGAATTTACACCGGCCTTCGATAAGATTGAAGAGAAGATGATTTCCAAAGAGCTGCCCCTATTAGGCGGCATTCATCTTGGGGAAGACGGCTGCTACTATGTCGTGTACGGACAGCCAAATATGGAAGAATCGCCAACGAAGACCGTCTATTTCATTGTAAAATACGACGATTCTTGGACGAAAGCCGGCCAAATAGACATCAGCGATGTGTATGTCACCGATCCGTTCCATGCAGGCAATGTGACGATGGATAGTCATAACGGGAAGCTGGCTGTTTACTCCACACGGCAGCGTTACCTGACACCGAAGGACGGGCTCCGCCACCAATCGAACATTACGTTCTTGGCTGATATGAAGAGCATGACTCTGCTGTACAAAGGTGCTGAATGGCCGCGGAATCACGTAAGCCACTCGTTTGCGGCTTATGTTCGCTTCGATGGCGACAAGATCATATATGCCGACCATGGGGACGCCTATCCGCGCTCGGTCGTGCTCCAAGTCGAGCAGCGGGATCGCATTGTCTCTGAACTTGACATCCTCAAGTTCCCCGGAAAGATCGGCGATAACTACACAGGTGCGCATGTGGGCGGTCTTGAGGTAGCCAAAGACAACTATCTGGTAGCAGGCTCCAGCGTCTCCCTTACGGAGCAGTACGGCGCCTCCAAGACGAAGAATGTGTATCTTGGCGTTGTCCCGAAGGGGGCCAAGGATGCCAAGGAAGTCAACGTCGTCTGGCTGACCGATCATGCCGTCGATTCCGGGGTCGACATCGAGGAGACGCATCTGGTCAAGCTTAACGACGATAAATTCGTCCTGCTGTGGAAGGAATCCGGGAACAACGAAGGTCTCTTCTATGCCGTAGTCGATGGGTCTGGCAAGCAGCTTTACCGGCCGTCAGCCCTGCAAGGCGTACCGTCACCGGGCCATATCGATCCGTTGGTTAGCGGAGACAGCATCATTTGGTATCAATCCGATAGCCGCAGCTCCAATGAGCAGGATACGACCATGCTCTACAAGCTTCAGATCGACTAACGGAAAGTAAGGCAGCTCCCCTGGTCCGTAAAAGTGAACCATCGAAGCTGCCTATTTTATTTTAGCTTCATCCCTCATTCCGGATACTGCCATCAATCATAAAAGTTCATAATTGCTGAAAAAAACCTTTTCTAAATTATTAATGATTTTGTTTATTATCCGATTACACATTTGTTTTAGGTTTACTGTCATCAGTTCATTCAGATACGTTCGAATATCAAACTGCCAAAGGACCCCGAACTGTTCTGATTTCAGAACCTTTTCCAACGTGTTTACCGCATCATGAACGTTAAGTTTCGTTTCCACCGTATAGTGAACCATCGAAAGCCTCCAGTAAGGAATTTTACTTAGCTTTCCTCTCCTTTAGCAGAAACCATTACTTTACTTTTTCGTTGGACCATCCCAGGCCATGATGCCGCCCGTTAGATGGGCGATTTGACCGTAGCCGTTATTGCTGAGTATTTTGCCAGCCTGTTTACTCCGCATACCGCTTTGGCAATACAAATAGACTGGTTTATCTTTGGGAATCTCCCCGAGCCTTTGTTTCAGCTGACTCAGAGGTATATTTACGGCTCCTGGGATATACCCTCTAGTGTATTCACGGCTCTCTCTTACGTCGATCAATTTATTACCCTTGTACTCCTCCTTAAATTCCCGGAGCTGTAAATTCCGCAAACCTTTTACAGGGGTGAATTGCTTGTAAAACATCCATACAACGAATACGGCTAACAGTACATAGAGAGCGTAATCCATACGTCATCACCTACCTGCTTTTAATTAGTAACTCGACAGCCTCATGAACAACTTTCTTTGTATCGTTTCCTGCTTCATTTTCTTCCCGGATACATTGTTCAAGATTAACGGCGACAATAATCGCCATCGCTTTATCTACCGCACTGCGTACAGCTGAAAGTTGACTGACGACTTCTTTACAGTCCTTTCCTGCTTCTATCATGTTCAGAACACCGCGAATTTGTCCCTCGACCCTGCGTAAACGCCGTTTTATATCATCATCATAAACCATTGTTATTCCCCCTTTACGTGTACAGGTAGATGATACCCAGACCTGGGGGCTGCTATTAAATAAATAAATTCACTTTAGCTTCGGCTGCATCCCCCAGATAAGCTGCAACACCTGCATACTCGATATCGTCGATTAACTCTTCCTTCTGTAAACCTAGCAAGTCCATTGTCATTGTACATGCAACAAGCTTAACTCCTTGCTCCTGTGCCAACTCGATAAGCTGCGGTAAAGTCAAGGCGTTATGCTTCTTCATGACATGCTTGATCATCTTAGGACCCATTCCTGCAAAGTTCATCCTGGATAGACCTAGCTTATTTGCGCCGCGCGGCATCATACCGCCGAACATCTTCTCCAAAAACCCTTTCTTGACCGGTACCAGCTCTTCTTTACGAAGCGTATTTAAACCCCAAAATGTAAAGAAAATCGTCACATCATGATCATATGCCGCGGCTCCATTCGCAATAATAAACGCCGCTATCGCTTTGTCCAACTCCCCGCTAAATAATACAATCGTTGATTTTTCTCTCTCTGCCATGAAAGCTCAACCTTTCTTTTAACTGCATATTATTCTTTTGTTAATTTTCGGATCATTTATATTCTGATAGAAAGCAGCATAAATGCTCTTAATACCCGCTTTCTTATTCAAAATTCTAGCGGATTTATTAATTGATCTATGGTCCGTGCCGAGCAGGACGATCGTATCTCCTTCACGAATATGATTGCTCCAGACGAACGGCAATCTCCCGACATAAATGTTAATCGCATCCGTGCAATGATCTTCATAAAAATCGGAAGCGTCACGCACGTCAATGATTTTTAACGTAGTTGAATTTTTCATTTTACGTAGTTCTATTGCGCTTATATACTGAAGACCTTTCACAGGCCACTGATTTCGAAGTTGAGATAGAAATATAGCAGCAAGAATGATCATCCAGATAAACATAACGGGTCTCTCCTTTTTCCTGAAAAGGTTAAGCGGTGGCCGGCGCCACCGCCCCGTACTCCAGCGTAACCTTTAACCCTTTTTCACCAAGAACGTAAATACTCCATTTTCTTCTTTTGCTTCAATTAATTCATGTTTCGTTTGGTTTACCCAAGCTTGAAAATCATTCATAGAACCTTTATCTGTTGTTTGAAGTTCCATCACTTGTCCGGATTGAATCGAGTCAATCCCTTTTTTTGCCTTCACAATCGGCATTGGGCAAGCAAGCCCTTTCGCATCAATAACAATATCCGCCATCATATAACCTCTCCCCTGATATTTAAATTTTTTTAGAAATTCAATGTAACTTGTGCGTCGAAGGCGAAATCAAGATATGCTGCCGCTCCGCCGAGCTCAATTCCATCAATAAAGTGTTCTTTGTCCAGTCCCATCACATCAACCGTCATTTGGCAGGCGATCATGCGTACTCCGGAATCCTTCGCTATTTCAAGCAATTGAGCTACCGATGGCACGTTTGCTTTTTGGAAACCTTCGGCTAAGCCCGCGTTTTCCGGTTTCAATTGCAGCATTTTCTCCGAGTCTTTATGAATGATGGATAGTCCTTCAAAGGTGAAGAAGATACCCACTTCCGCATCCAAAGCCGCTGCCGCCGTTGCGATGTTCAACACCTTATATGCGGTTTCGAGTCCTGCAGATGATGCGATAATCGCCACTCTCTTGTTTGCCATGTTATTTTCCTCCTAAAGGTTAATGTTTTTCATATCGTTAATCTTGCTCGGTGCGACCATCCCAGCCCGACATGCCGGGAACTACATTCTTCACCTTTGAGAAGCCTCGTTCGGCCAGCGTTTGACACGCCATGTCGCTCCGGGTTCCCGTTCTGCATACGACATAGTATTCTTCGTCCGGATTCAGGCCGGCAATTTTTTGCTCAAGTTCGCCGAGCGGTACGGAAATGGCCCCTGGGATTCGCTGAAACACATATTCCGCAGGTTCACGCACATCCAGCACCTTTATTTTTTCCCCTGATTCTAATTTTTTGCTGAGTTCTTCATTGCTTACGGTGTGGGGATACTTCACTTCTGGTTTCGTCTCATTCTCCGACGATTTTCGAATAAAATGGCGGAACACGCCAGACTCTTCCCGCAAACCTAAATACTGGTGCCCCGTCCGCTTTGCCCAGCTTCGAAGGTCGGCAACAGATCCTTTATCTGTGGCGCGCACTTCAACGACTTCGCCGGAATTCATGTCCTCAATCGTTTTTTTGGTTTTTACTACAGGCAATGGGCACGCTAATCCTTCACACTCTAACACTCGATTCGTTTGAATTACTGCCGCCATATCCGTTACCTCCTAAATTTCTTATTTCCCGTACTTCATTTCTCCGTCCCATTGATTCATTCCGCCCGGCATATTCACCATTTTGTAGCCTAAGGCTTCAAGATGCTCGCATGCGAGCCCGCTTCGGTTTCCGCTTCGACATACGACAATCGTCTCTTGCTTCGGATCGAGTTCCTTATGCCGCTCACTTAAAGATCCCAAAGGAATGTGCTTTGCTCCCGGAATATGACCGGATTCCCATTCATCCAGCTCACGTACGTCCAGGATGCTCAGCGTTTCTCCCTTGGCGAGCCGCTCCTTCACCTCGCTTGGAAGCATGTCTTTCGAGTATTTTCCTGCCATGAACGAGTCCTCCTCTTTATGCCAAAATGTCGTACCAAATTTTAATCACCGTAGCTGTAACAAGAGTGGCAAGTATCCATTGCAGCACTTTCACGTTCATTCTCTTGCCAACTTTGGCTCCAACCGGCGATCCCAGGATGCTGGCCACAACCATCACAATGGATGGGATGAGAAGCATATGTCCACCCATCATTTTTCCGACTGTAGAACCGATTGAAGAAATAAAGGTAATCGCAAGTGATGATGCAATGGCAACCCGCGTCGGAATTTTTAAAATGACGAGCATAATCGGGACGGTAATAAAAGCGCCTGCGGCTCCTACGATACCTGATAATACCCCGACAATCGCCGCAGTCACGGATGCGATGACCTTATTAAAGGTAATGCCGGAATAATCTTCACGCTCGACGCCTCTTTTCGGGAGGAACATCATGACCGCTGCGATCAAGGCCATCACCGCGTACGTCAGATTAATTGCGGAATCCGGGAGAAATTTAGACCCCCCGATAAAGCTGCCAATTACGATGGGTACTCCCATGTAAAGAACCAGTTTTTTATTGATCAAACTGCCTTTGCGATATGCGAACATACCCGCGAGTGTAGCAAAAAACACTTGAATCGCGCTTACCGCGGACACTTCCTGAGCGGTAAAAGCTACAAATCCCATCATCGGAGGTATATACAGCAGCATCGGATATTTGATAATGGAGCCTCCGATGCCGACCATCCCAGATATGAAGGAACCTGTAAAACCGACGCCAAATAGGATAAGAAGCCATCCAATATCTAATTCCATAGCTTCCCCCTTACACCCGTATTAGTTGTATTGAGTACCGCCGTTATATACTATAGGGGGTATATTTTTGCTCAAAAAAAATTTGTTCTCCTCTCAACACTCGATGGTCGAAATAAACCAATACCCGTATAGGTATATACAGATGATAATAAAATAATAGTGGGTTGTCAATGGTGCATATTCAGAGTGCGATTACTGAACACTATGAAGGGGCTTTCCACCCGTAGATCATAGTCTTATTTATCATGAATAGCACAGCGATTTGGTCCCATCTCCATTTCGCGCTGCTCCTCTTCCGTAGGCTTCACTCTACCCATATTCGTTTGCCGGATTTCCTGATAAGAATTGGGATGCGGCGGTAAGTTATCCGTCACCGCAGAACGAAACACTTCTTCGCTTTCAATATTCAGTCCCGGATTGGAGGTATACAGATCACCTAAACGCGCAGCAACTTTACCGCCTTCTCCAAGCTCTGTATGCTGGCCGAAATGTGCCGGCAATACAATTAAGTCCTCAGACAGGCTCTTGTATGTTTTATACAAGCTCGTTCGCAAATCTCCGACCCAATCTTCCGCTTTGCCTGCAAGGTCAGGGCGTCCGATGGATTGTACAAACAAGATGTCTCCACTTAACAAATACTGATCATCAACGATTAGCGACGTACTGCCGATTGTGTGGCCTGGAGAATAAATCGGTTGAATTTTGATTTGCGTATTTCCGACGGTAATCGCGTTATCGTCTTCCAATGGCGTGTACTCGAATACAACTTCTGTTGCATCCTTAGGCGGCAACCAATATTTCGCATTCGTCTTGTCCGCCAGCAATTTACCGCCGGAGATGTGGTCGGCATGTAAGTGAGTATCGATCGTGTGCTTAATGACCGCGCCTTTATCTTTAGCGAACTGCTCAAATACGTTTGTCATGCGCAGTGTATCTACAGTCGCCGCTTCTCCGCCGGAGATGACCATATAAGACAAGCAGCCTTTGCCGATCCGCACAAATTGATACAGCTCCCCCCCGTCTTTCAGATCCCCGACTTTAATCGGCTCAAGATACTCACTCCACGACTTCATTCCGCCTTCTAGGTAATAAACATTATTTCTGCCTGCTTCAACGATTTGCTCTCCTACAAATTTGGAAGAACCCTCTTTTGCGCAAACGACCAAAATCTTCTTTCCATCAGGAATTTTATCCAGTGCAGGATCAACCCCGTCAAGTAAATCGAAATAAGGAACATTCACGACTTCGATTTTATCACCTTCAATTTTCCAGTTATCAAAATCATCCGTGTTACGCACATCTAAAATAAAAAGCTCCTCATTGTTCAGCAACATTTGAGTTACTTCTTTTGCCGTCATGGCCTGCAGTGTTCGTGCTCCCATGGTTCGTTTCCTCCTAATGTACTGTTTTTGTTTTTCCCTTTAACCCGACTTTAAAATCCCCTCTTCATACCCCAATGGGTATATAATAGTTAAAAAATATATACCCGTAGGGGTATGTGTACATGATAATCTTTTGTTTTTATAATGTCAATATGTTCCCAAATAAAAATCTATGCGTTGGTTTTAACTACATAGCGAGCCACTATACCAAATACCAAAAAAGCAGTATAATTAAAACAAAGTAAACTAGTTGGAAAAAGGCGATTTAATATGCTGCTATGGATAAAAAAGATGTTTTCAAATAAGTGTCCTGAATGTCAGTATAATTTTACAACTTATAGCGACGTGCAAGGTTATATATACTCCTGTCCTCGATGTGGCTATAAAGAAGAGCCCCATTGGACCATTCGTTTGACCATTCGAATATTCTCCCCAAGCGTCGTTTCCATAGTGCCCTCTGCAGGATCTGCGCGGCATGCTTCCCTTCGCAAGAGAGGCCCATGTGGTAGTCGATAATCGATCGGTCGTAGACGTCAATCAGGCTGAGCAAGAATAAGAAACGCTGCTGTGCTGCAATGCAGCCTTATTTGACGTCCATCTCCCAAAGCTGATTCGAAGCGCGGATCTCACGATTGTTCGCCAGCTTTCGGGGATATTGGATTCGCTTCCGGCGTTGTGGCTGCAGGATGCCCAGTTCCTGACACAGTCGGTATACTTTTTTCTTATTAATGATCAGCCCATACTGTCGTTTCAGACATAGGGTTAGTTTACGATAACCGTATGTGGCTTCTTCCCCGGAAATAAGTTCCATCAGCCATTCCTTGATCTGCTCATCGCTGACGGGATGCTGCTTATGATCCAAGGAAAAGCCGGGAATTGGTCTTCCGCCGTTATACACTCGCTCTTGCTTGAAATGCTTCTTCCGGTAATAGTACGTCGCTTCACTGACGCCGACGATTCGCAGCACCATTGCAGCTTTATACCCCCGCGCAATCCACTTGTCGGCGATCTCTATTTTGTCCGATAGGCGGGGTTCACCTTTTTTACGAGATCACGAAGAATCGCAATCTCCAAATCCTTCTCGCCCAACAGCTTTTTCAATTTGTCGTTTTCATGCTCTAACGCTTGAAACTCTTTGGGTGATGGGGTGTAGGCTGCAACTTTTTTGGATTCTGGTGATGCGTTTTTCCAGCCTGTCTGCTTCGATTGACGAATCCAGCGGGATAGCATTTTCCCGTCGATTCCATGTCGTCTTGCAACTTGGCTTGCGTTGCCTGCTTCTAAGGCTTCTTGGATGAGCTGCTGTTTAAATTCTATGCTGTAACTCTTGCGCTGCATCTTTGATCCCTCCACTTTTGTTAATTCATATTGTAGTGGATAAGAAGAATAGACTCAAAGGTAATTTCGGGGCTTTAGAGATTGCTTTAGGAGTCGCATTGGGATCAGCGTTCGGGTTGCTTTTGGATAACCTTGCTCTAGGCATGGGAGTTGGGATTGCGATAGGAGCAGGAATTGGGGCGTCTATGGAAAAAAGAAGAAGTAACGTAGAATATTTTCCCACTTGCTTGCCTCACTAACCGTTTTGGCACCTGCACGACGCGCGCGCAAACGCGCTGTTAGCGTGCGCTGTATAACAGGCAAGCTTTGCTTTATAACAAAAGGGACGGTCTCCCCAAGGTCTCAGACCTTGGGGAACCGTCCCAGCTAGGTTATGCAGCTTCATTCACGATTACTTTTTTACCCTTCATCTTCAAGATAACCGGAACGGCCACCCAAAGAAGGGCGATGAGAAGGAAAATCAAGGATGCAGGTCTTGTTACAAACACGCTGTAATCGCCATTGGAGATGGTCAGAGCTCTGCGCAAATTATTTTCAATCATCGGCCCCAAGACCAGACCAAGAACGAGAGGGGCCATCGGGTAGTCTTGTTTGGTCATGAAATAGCCGAATATCCCGAAACCGATCAAGACGAACAGATCGAACGTCGCAAGCTGAACCGCGTATACGCCAAAGAACGAAATAGCCACAATCATCGGGATCAAATATTTGGGCGGCGTTTCAATAATCTTGGCGAACACCTTAACGAGCGGCATATTCAAAATTAGTAGCATCAAGTTGCCGATAAACATACTGGCAATGAGTCCCCAAGCGATCGTCGGATGCTCGGAGAATAATAACGGACCCGGCTGAACGTTATACATAATAAGCGCGCCCATCAGAACCGCCGTAGTTCCCGTACCCGGAATCCCTAATGTTAGTAAGGGAATCATCGCACCGCCGGAAGCCGCGTTATTAGCCGATTCGGGTCCGGCTACGCCTTCGATGGCGCCTTTACCGAACTTTTCCGGGTTCTTGCTGATCTTTTTCTCTAAAAGATAGGAAAGAAACGAAGCTAAGGTGGCGCCTGATCCAGGCACGATGCCTTTAAAGAAGCCTAAGAACGAACCGCGGAGGATGGGGCCTACGCTATCCTTCAAATCCTGCTTGGTCGGAAAAATCCGGTTGATTCTGGCAATTTCGCCATTGTTGCTTTCTCTCTCCAGGATCGTTTTGAATACTTCCCCTAGGGCGAACACGCCCACGGCAACCGTCAAGAATTCGAACCCTTGAAAAAGCTCAGGCAGGTCGAACGTGAACCGGGCTACGCCGGATATCGTATCCATTCCGATCGTAGCGAGCAATAGTCCCAAGGTCGTCATGATCAGCGCCTTCGTGACGGATTTGCCGGCCAGACCGCTAAGAGCGGATAGCCCTAGAATCATTAAGGAAAAATGCTCGGCAGGCCCGAGCTTTAAGGCAAGATTAGAGAGCGGCTCAGCCAGGATGACCAAACCAATGAGTGAAATGATCCCGGCTACAAAAGATCCGATCGCCGAAATCGACAAAGCGGCTCCCGCTCTTCCTTGCTTGGCCATAGGATATCCGTCGAGCACAGTTGCTACGGATGAGGATTCACCTGGCGTATTGAGCAGAATCGAAGTCGTTGAACCCCCGTACATCGCCCCATAGTAAACGCCTGCCAATAAGATAATGGAGCTGGCCGCCGCTTCTTCGGGTCTCAGTCCCCCGGTCAACGAAGCGGTCACCGGAATCAGCAGGGCTACCCCGCTAATCGGACCGATGCCTGGAAGAACGCCGACCATCGTACCAATAAGAACGCCGGCAAAGGCAAACAGAATATTATGCCATTGTAACGCGATGGCAAAACCATGCATCAAAAATTGTAAAGTGTCCATTTCATTACCCCTCGTTTGAAATTACTCGAAGCCTAACCATTCGGGAAGCCCGGGCAAAGAACCGTTCATCAAGTCCACATACAAATAATAAACCCCAAATGAGAAAGCCAAAGCTATGACAAGAGAAGGTATCCATTTGCCTTTCGACATCGTTTGGAAGCCAACCAGCAGAAAAATAAACGTACAGATCACATAACCGAGCGTTTCAAGCAAGAAGGCATATAAAATGGCTGCAATTAAAATAATCGCAAAACGTTTGTAATCCAAGGATATCTTTGGCTCATCGGCATGTTTTACCTTAAAGGTTTCGTATAGCAAGCGTAAGCTTAATAGGATAAGAATCGAGCCAAGTCCCAACGGCAATGTATTCGGTCCTACGGGGCTATCCTCGGTGTTCGAGGCCATATTCAGGCTCTGGTGTACAAATCCGGTACCCAACACCAGAAAAGCGAGACTTGCATATCGGTCAAATGTTTTACTCACTCTGTCTCGAGCCTCCTGTTATATCAAGTTAAAAACAATAGAAGAATCCGCTTTCATTATTTTGGAAAAATCTGATTAAAACGCTTCCAAGAAAATAAACTCACAGATGTTTAGGGTAATCCTCCTCACGTATGGAGTGTTTTTGAATAGGCGGTATACCAAACAACGCTAATTATGGGTCACTCGGTTGAGATGAGTCAAACAATAAATGAATCAAATTTACTTGAAAATTAGCATTTAACTCTAAATATCTTTAAATTACTACTGATTTCGATAAAATTTAAATAGTCTCAATCTGGCGAATTAGGTATACCAGTTGGCTGTGTATTGGAAAGCGGAAGAGGATCACGGGGGGATTCCCGCACAGGCTACATCTAATGTCAAAAACAAGTTGGTATACCGTTATGCGATTTTTTTCAAAAAAATGAATATACACAAGAATTAAAGATACAGTTAGATATTAAGAGTAATATTTGTATTTAGTTGATAAAATGACGAATTATTAACTTGACTGTAAGCGATTAATCGCCCCATAATTGGCCTCAGGTGGTATACAAATACATGAGAAGGAGTGAAACGAAATGATCAGTAAAAAAGCCGTTTCCCTTGCTTTGGTTTCTTTACTTGGTGCGACACTGTTGACAGGCTGTGGCTCATCGGCAGCGACGAAGCAAGTCCAAGGCGATAAACAAAGCAGTAAACAAGCGGTTAACTTCCCTACGAAGCCGATCACGATTTTGGTTCATACGAAAGCGGGCGGTCCTACAGACGCTATGGCTCGCGAATTGGCTAAATCGGCGGAGAAATTTCTAGGTCAACAAGTGTTGATCGAAAATAAACCAGCCGGCAGCGGGGCCGAACAATTGGCCGACCTGGCTAAAGCCAAGCCGGACGGATATACGCTTGGAGCGTTAACGCCTACCCAAATCGGTATGTGGAACAGCAACTTGAAAAAACAATTTAAATTGGAATCGTTCTCGTACGTGGCAGGGGTTCAAATCGATCCTTACGTGATCGTGGTTCATGCAGACAGCCCTTACAAAACATTGAACGATCTTGTTGAAGCCATGAAGCAAAAGAAGCTCAATGTCGGAGGTTACGGCTCGATCGGCTCAGGTCACAATATCGCCTGGAACATCTTTGCCGAGAAGGCCGGTGTCAAAGCCAGCTGGGTAGCTTATGAAAGTACGGGTGAAGCGGTTACCGTACTGCTGGGTAAACACATCGATGTGGCCAATTCAAATCCCGGGCAGGTTTCCGAATATGTCAGAAGCGGCAAATTGAGAGTATTAGGGGTCATGGCAGAGAAGCGGCTCCCTGAATTCCCGGACGTTCCAACCTATAAAGAGGCCGGATATGACGTGGATACTTCCTGGGCCCAGTTCAGAGGGATCTTCGCACCTGCTGGCGTTCCGGAAGAAGTGCTTCTCAAGATTAATGACGCCTTCGCCAAAGCGATGGCGACAGAAGAATTTAAAACGTACATGAAAAATGCGCAAATGGTGGATGGGACGATGGATCATAGTCAATTCACCGAATATGTTAAAAAACAAGATACTTTAACCAAAACCTGGTTAGAGAAATTGCAATAATAGAGGGGCAGGACTGTAAGTGGAAGAAGAACTGGCTACCAAGGGAGACTGGGTGTTTGAATATATATTTGCAGCCATCAAGAGGGGCGACTTCCACTTAGAACAAATTCTCACCGAACGGGAACTGGCGGGAAGGCTGGGCGTGAGCCGAACCCCCATCCGCGAAGCTTTTCGGAGGCTGGAGAAAGAAGGCTTAATCCAGTACGAGCCTCATCGGGGAGTACGAGTGATTTCTTTCTCAGAGCAAAAGGTGAAACAGCTTTATGAGATCCGTGAGGTTCTGGAAGGACTTAGCGCCAGATTGTTGGCTCAGAATCAGAACAACGAAGTATTACGAAATTTGAGAATATTGCTGGAGCAGGCGGAGAAGTTCGCCGCTGAAGGGAACATCGGCCTTCTGTCCAAAATCAATGCTCAATTTCATATGGAAATCGCTCTCGGGGCCGAGAACGTTTACTTGATTAACACCCTGCAGAATTTGCAGTCCCATATCAATATCGTGATGTCGCACTCTCTTTCGCAAAGCGGCAGACCCTATGAAAACCTCAGGGAGCATTGGTCGATCTTGGATGCGATTGAGAGCGGGGACCCGCAGCTGGCTGAAGTTACCGCCAAATTTCATATTCGAACCGCTTATGCCAACGCCATAAAAGAAATGAACACCATCAAAGAGCGTTCAACTATTGTAAAAAAGACGAAATAGGATAAAGAGGAGAGATTCGCTATGATTACTAGAAACCTGGTTAACAATTGCTTAAATACGAAGTACGAGGACATTCCTCAGGAAGTCATCCTGCATGCCAAAAAAAGCATCCTCAATTGGATGGGCGTTGCGATTGGAGCTGCCTACCATCCTTCGGTTGAAATGCTGATCAGCTTGAAGAACGATCTTCAATCCAGTGAACAGGTTTCGATTCTTGGAAGAAGGGAAAAGGCGGACCTGCTGTTATCCACGCTGATCAACGGAATGAGCTCGCATATTTTTGACTATGATGACACGCATCTGGATACGATCCATCACCCGAGCGGACCTGTAGCTCCGGTATGCTTTGCTTTAGCGGAGAAGTTCAACCTTTCGGGCAAACAAGTGCTGCGCGCCTTTATCCTTGGGGTTGAAGCTGAATTGCGAATCAGCAACGCCGTATGCCCGAGCCACTACGATTTGGGCTGGCATATTACAAGTACGGCCGGTGTTTTTGGAGCGGCGGTCGCCGCCGGTATTTTGCTGGAGTTGGATGAAGAGCAAATGCTGAACGCCCTGGGTCTGGCAGGGACACAAGCATTTGGTTTGCGCGAAATGTTCGGCACAATGACCAAGCCTTTCCATCCGGGTAAAGCAGCTGAGAACGGACTGTTAGCCGCACTTCTGGCTCAAAAAGGCTTTACCAGCTCGAAGCAAGTGCTGGAAGCCAAGCGAGGCTTTGCCAACGTTACGGCTCCTGAGCATGATCTGGAGCAGGTAAATATCAACTGGGGAACTCAATGGGAAACCTTGAAAAACGCATTTAAGCCATACGCTTGCGGTATTGTGCTGCACCCGGCCATCGATGCGTGCATTGCACTCGGCAAGCAGGTGAGCGATCCGTCCCAGGTGAAGGAAATTGAAATTACAGTCAATCCTTATGTGCTCGAGCTTACGGCTAAGCCTGAACCGAAAACCGGATTGGAAGGCAAGTTTAGTATTTTCCATACGGGAGCAATGGCTTTCCTTGAGGGGGATGCGAGCGAGGAGCAGTACCAGGACGCCAAGGTTTTGGACCCTAAGACGCTGGCGTTCAGAACTAAAATCAAGCCGGTAGTTAACGAGTCGTTCGAGGAAGACGAGGCTGTAGCCAAACTGACGACGGTAGACGGTAAAGTCTATGAGTACAAAGTCGAGCATGCTACGGGCAGCATTGAGAACCCGATGACGGATGAGGCTCTTTGCAATAAGTTCAGAAAAGTAGTGAAAGGAATTTTAGGAAGCGACAGTACGGAAGCCATCATTGCCAAGCTTTACGATTTGGATTCCGTAGCCAATATCAATGAAGTGATACCTTATTGCACGCCCCAAACAGCCACCGTTTAGGTTGACTAGTTGAAGCCTTGGATAACAAGGCTTCTCTTCCTTTTTACAGTTTTTTGGAAAGTAGGCAGATCCCGATGGGTATAGTATTGAATAAGAAGAATGTGTTACTGCTCTGTTCATTTATTTTTCTTATAGGGGCCCCGATGCTGCCTATTCCGGAAGCTATGGGAGACAAAGGGTGGGTCGCTCTAGGAATCTTGATATTTTCGATTGTTCTGTGGGGTACGCAGGTGATCCCCGCACCGATCACAAGTTTTCTTGCTGTGGCGTTAACCGCTGTTTTTGGCATTTTTAGCTTTGAAGAAGCGGCGAGCGAGCTGGGCAACGAAACGATTTGGTTGATCATCTCCATGCTGATTATGGGAGCGGCTGTAGAGAAATTATCTTTGGACAAAAGGCTGACGTATTCGATTTTAAGCTTGGCAGGCGGCCATGTGAAATGGACCTTATTGTGCTTATTTATCGTAGCGTTCCTGCTCACCTTCTTCATTCCTAACGCAGTAGGCCGATTGGCGCTGTTGCTTCCGATCGCTTCGGAAACGATTCATGTTATGGAGAAGCAGGGCGGCCGCAATGTGAGCACGGCCATTATGCTGGCCATAACCTTTGTCCCCTATTTCAGCACGATTGCACTGCTTACGGGGGCAAGCGGATCGATTTACGCAGCGGGTTTATTTGAATCCATGCTTGGCTTCCGCTGGAGCTACCTGCACTGGTTTATCGTGATGCTTCCGATTGTGATGATCGTGTTGGCGTTATTATGGGTTTTATTGTTAGTGCTGTTTCCCGCCAAAGTATCGGTTGTCGCAGAAGGCAGGGAATACTTCCAACAGCAGAAGAAAAAGCTGGGGGCTTTTTCCAAGCAAGAGTACCAGATGGTATTTCTGTATGTATTGCTGATTCTTTTATGGGCGACGCGGGACCTCCATCATTTATCAATTTCCTTGTCCGCCGTCTTGGTGATGATTTTATTGTTTTTGCCGGGGTTCCGGTTAATTCAATGGAAGGACGTCGTCCATAAAGTCGACTGGCAAATTCCTTTTTTGTTTGCGGCAGGGTTTACGTTGGCCAATTCGCTTGAGACAAGCGGTTTTGTCGCATGGATTTCATCCTGGTCCATGATTTATTTAGACAACCTGTCCGTGCTGTCCCTGGTTGTAGCCATGACACTGATTTTTGTGACGATCAGGTTCGGATTTACGAACTACACGGCAATGGTCGCCTCCTTGATGCCCATGGCCTTATCTTTCGCGATAAGTACGCCCTACAATCCGGTATGGCTCGGGATGATCTGTTTGGTTTCGAGCAGCATCGCTTTCATCTTTCCGACCCAATCGACAGGCAGCCTGACGACTTTCTCTATGGGGTATTACACCAGCAGGGATATGCTGGTCTCAGGCAGCATATTCACGCTGCTGATTATGGTCGTGACGATTGTTGCCGCATTCTATTACTGGCCGCATGTCGGCCTTCACATTTACAAATAACGCCGTTATCGTATAATAGGGAAGGAGAAGTGTGTCAAAAAAGGTGGGTGTGTTCAACTTGTCATCAGAAAAAGATATCAAAAGAGAGCAGGTTTTCGATTACATTTATAACGCCATACATCTTGGCGAAATTCGCCCGGGACAAACCTTATCGGAACGGACGTTATCGATCAAGCTTGGCGTAAGCCGAACCCCCATCCGTGAAGCGTTTCGCCAGTTGGAAAATCTGGGCTTGGTGAAATCGGAGCCCCACAAGGGCGTGACCGTCACTTCCATATCCGGCGATCAATTGAAGCAGCTCTATCAGATCCGTGAGGTCCTGGAAGGGCTTGGCGCCAGAATCCTGGCTGAAAACCGGAATGAAGAGGTTCTTGCCGCATTGACGAATTTACTCAAGGAAGCGGAGCAAGCCGTACAACAAGAGGATATTTATACACTTTCCAAGATTAACACGCAATTCCACTTGGCTATAGCCTCAGGTACGAAAAACATCTATTTAGAGAACATGATGCAAACCTTGCAAATACATCTCCGTTTGCTCATGTCGACTTCTTTGTCGAGCAGCGGCAGACCGAAGGAGAACTTGAAGGAGCATTGGATGATCGTGAAGGCCATTGAAAGCGGTGACCCGGAGCTCGCGGAGACGGTGGCAAGCTTTCACATCAGAAATGCCTATAAAACGATCTTGGCGAAATTTTAACAGTAACATGGATAAAGTTACGAAAGAAGCCGGTTAGTTCGTCAACGGCTTCTTTTTTTTGTATACAAAAAGTTTGAAATCAAATAAATTTACACCCTGCTAAAATAGTTGGAATATTCAGAACCCTAATCCCGAGCTAAAATGAGAGCGTAACCAAAACAATCCGTGTCAGGTCGGAAACCCCGAAGCGGTTGCCTGGCAAGCAGGCGGCAAGCCAAACAACCTAAATCGATTGAGGAGGAACACGCTATGCAAAGAAACGGAAAAGTAAGACTTCCCAAAGGAAAAAAAGTCGCGGTAAACATCGGCTGTGACTTTGATGCACAATCGATCTGGATCGGTTCTTTCAATCGCACATCTCCGGCCTATATGTCCCGCGGCGAATTCGGAGCCGAAGTGGGCGCTCCAAGATTGCTTAAACTGTTTGATAAATATGGAATCAAAACGACCTGGTGCATTCCGGGCCACACCGTGGATACGTTCACCGACATTTGCAAAGAAGTGGTCGCGCGTGGCCATGAAGTGGCTCATCACGGTTATGTACATGAGAATCCGACGCCGCTTAGCTATGAGGAAGAAGAAAAAGTGATGCAGATGGGTCTTGAATCGCTTGCCAGAATAGGCGTCAAACCGCGCGGCTACCGGTCCCCTTATTGGGATTTCAGTCCGAATACGCTGGGGATTCTGGAGAAATACGGGTTTAAATATGACAGCAGCCTGATGGGTAACGATCTGCATCCCTACTGGCCGAGAACGGTTGAAGTGAACGCGGATAAAGCCAATGTGTTTCAAGCGGAGAGCAAAGTGCTGGAAATCCCCGTGTCCTGGTACCTCGACGATTTCCCTCAAATGGAGTACCTGACAGGCGGACAAGAAGGGCAAAGGCCTACGCAAGACATATTTGACCGTTGGGCCTCCATATACGATTATGCTTGCGATCAGGAAGAAGGCGCCTGCTATGTGCTGACGACGCATCCGCAAACGATCGGCCGGGCTCACACGATTCAAATGCTGGAGAAATTGATTCAATATATGGAATCACGCGGTGCCTGGTTCGCGACCCTCGGAGAAATCTACGACAACTATTACGAAGAATAAAAAAACGATGCGCCAAGTCCTCCACATATACGGGGGACTTTTCTCAAAAGAATGTAATGTCATGGAGGAATAACGATGAGAAAAGTAACGATATCCGCCTGCCAATTCCGTGTTGAACGCGCCCCGAGCTTTGATGCTTTTAAGCAGCAGGTGACTGAACTGATGGATCAGGTTCCGCCGCAGTCGGACTATGTCATTTTCCCGGAATTGTTCACAGTCGGTCTGCTGACCAGCTTTGAAGGCAGCGATGCCTATTCCGCAGCCGATCTGGTGAAGATCGACCAGTACACGGAGGATTACAAACATTTGTTCGGTAGACTGGCGAAAGACAGACAACAGGTGATCATCGCCGGCTCGCACCTGGAGCGCAGAGGCGACAAGTATTACAATATCGCCTACATTTTCAAGCCTGACGGCACGTATGTCGAGCATAAGAAAACACATATTTTCCCGGCGGAAGCGAATTGGCAAACCTCGGAGGGCGACGAATTGCAGGTGTACGACATCGGTCCGGCCAAGATTGCGCTTGCCGTGTGCTATGAGGCGGAAATTCCGGAAATTTCGCGAATTCACAGCATCAACGGAGCCGAAATTATTTTTTGTCCGTCCTACACGTTCACGGAATACGGGTTCTGGCGCGTTCGCCATTGCGCCCAAGCCCGCTGCATTGAGAACCAAGTCTATTTCGTTCACTGCCCTACCGTAGGCGAACCCGGGTCGCCGCTACCGAACGGGTTCGGCCGGGCATCGATCTTAAGCCCGTGCGATACGGCATGGTCGCCTGACGGCGTTGTCGCTGAAGCGGAAACGAATGTAAACATGGTCGTCACCGGTGTTGTAGACCTTGACGAATTGTACGTAAACCGAAAGACCGGGGCTGCAACGACCTTCGTTGACCGTACCCGGAGAGAGAACGTATATACCCGATACGAGCCTTACAAATCCTATAACCGGAAATAAAAGAGTAGAGTTGAATCCCGATTGCCCGAGGAGCATTGCTGCTTCTCGAGCCAATCAGGGATTTTTTTATGTAAAGACGCTGGCTGTTGAACTTGTTCGAACCGATTTGAATCTGATGATAGGGGGGTGTATAATTTTACGTGTGTGCTGCAGATAAGCATGTTCCCGTTCCTTCGAGAAAGCGCTTAATTTCGGCGGGCGCAGGACGACAAGATGGGGTGAACTTCTTTGTACTTTAGCATTAAATACAAATATATGATCTTATACTCCCTCTTGACGATTTTCCCCTTAATTATGCTGGAACTGCTCATTTATCAATTTTGGACAATCAAGTATTACGACAACGCCGTGGACGCGCAGACCAGAATGATTCAGCAGCTCGATCATTCCATGACGGTTATTTATGAAAAATGGGGCTCTGATACGGAGAAGCTATTCAGCGTCCAAGACGGTCTGGTGCAAGATCTTGCCGGAGGGCTTCATTTTAACGTACCCAGCGATTTGCTCATTATGAACGCTAACGGACAGATTCTGTACACTTCGAATGACCGGATTAACGGTTCCTCCTCCATTGAAAGTGAAGTTAACGCCAGGGCACCCGAAAGCGGCAATTTCACAATCAAAGAAAATAAACGGAAAATGCTTGTGATCTATCAAAAAAATCCGGTTACAGGGCTTCGTTCGATCAGTATAACGGAAGTGGCGGCTATTTATGAAAATAACGCCTACCTCAAAAAGTGGATGACGTATCTGATCCTATTGTCTACGGTGTTCAGTGTGTTTTCGATTGTCCTCATTTCCTTACACGTTGCCGCACCGATTCGTTCTTTGAGAAAACAAATCAATGCGATTGATGATGGGGAATTCAAGAACACATCGGATCAGGTTGTCATCATCAAGGACGAAATTTGGGAGATCGGCATCAGCTTTCAGAAGATTATGCTTAAATTGCAAGAGCAGATCAATCTTCAATTCCAATTGAAAATGGCGACCAACCAATCGAAATTCAAGGCGCTGCAATCTCAAATTAATCCTCATTTTCTTCACAACACGCTGGAAACGATCAATTCGCTTGCGATCATTCATGAGGTGCCGCTAATCGCCCAGATTTCCCGTTCCTTATCCAAGATGTTTCGTTACAATACGGTTCAGGATGCGGAGGATGTGCTTCTGAAGGAAGAACTGGATCACGTAGATCATTACTTGAAGGTCCAGCTGATTCGTTTTGACGGCTGGATCGAATGCGAACAGCGGATTGACCCTCAAATTCTGGAGCATCGGACGATCAAATTTATTCTTCAACCCATTGTGGAGAACTGCTTCACGCATGCTTTCAATCATGTAACGGATAAGGGGATGATCCGGATCGAAGGCACGCTTGAGCAGGATCATATCTTGATCCGTGTCAACGATAACGGCACAGGCATGCCTGAAGACAAGATTCAGAGCATGAACGAGGCCTTAAGGGCGTATGATTCCAAGCCGGAACATGCGGACGATGCCAGAGTCTCTGACAGCATCGGGGTTTATAATGTAAATTATCGTCTGAAAATTGCATATGGAGAAGCATACGGCCTTCAGTACGAGAACATCAGCCCCCGTGGATTAAGTGTGCGGATCAAGATACCGGTAAACCAATCTTGACGATACGATGAAGGAAGTGATTCATGTGCTGCAATTGTTAACAGTCGAAGATGAACCATGGATCAGCAAAGGCATTGAGAAAATGCTCCCTTGGCATCAATATGACATTCAATTGATCGGCCATGCCAAGAACGGCGAAATGGCCCTGGACCTCATGAAGCTGAATAAACCGGATATCATTATTACGGACATCAAAATGCCGGTCATGGACGGTCTCTCGATGATCGAGCGTCTTTCCGGGGATGTCGCCTTCGATTCGAAAGTGATTATTATCTCCGGCTACAACGATTTCGAATATGCGAAAAAAGCGATTAAATACGGGGTCTCCAATTTCATATTGAAGCCGATCGATCCGGAAGAGCTGAAATCGACGATCGAAAGCGTCGTCTCCCAAATTCATAAAGAGAAGCGGGAGCAGGAAAACGTCAGCTCGATCCGTTTGAAAAACTATATGTACGAACGCATCACCCACCAAGAGAAGCCTGCGGATGACGAAATCGTTTTTCCGAAAAAATATTATTGCTTTATTTTCTCCCTGACCGAAATTCCGGAAGCCGAGATGAAACAAAGCGGCTACAGCTTTTCGCTCAGGATGGGAAGACAAATCGTCTATGTGGTATTTGGGGATACACCTGAGGGATTGACTAAGCTGGCTAGGACAACCGTTACGAATTTGCGTGACCGTTACGCTTGCGGAATGAGCCAGGTGCACACAAGTGACGATCTTTCCGTAGAGAAGGCATACAAAGAAGCGATCCAGGATATGAAATATGGGAGCGGGGAAGAAAACCGGAAGCCATCTCCTGCCTATTTAACCGTCGAAGACGAGAGTAGACTGCTTTCCGCTTTGAAGAAGGGAGAGAAGAAGTTATTTACGCAGCAGTTGAACGAATTATTGGACCGTGACCAGACCTTGGAAGCGCATTTGTTCATCTTGTTTCAGCTTTATGTTGAAATCTCCAAGTATTTCAGGGTGTATAACGAGTTGAACGACAACGTTTCGTGGCTGCTTGAATGGAAGACCGTCAGCGCTTGGGGGGATTTGTACCGGTGGAAAGCGACCTTCTTCAATCCGTTAATCGAATTTATCCTGAATAGATGGGACAAGCAATCTAAGGATTATGCGCTGCAGGCGAAAATTTTCGTCGAACAGCATTACGGCAATTCGTCGCTGTCGCTGGACATGGTGGCGGAATATTTGGAATTATCCCCCTCTTACCTCAGCCTGTTGTTCAAGAACGAAACAGGAATCAATTTCACCTCCTACATCGCGAAGAAAAGAATCAAAGAAGCCCAGACGCTGCTTGCCCGAACGAAGCTGAATCTGATCGAAATCAGCAGGGCGGTCGGATTTAACGATGTGAAATACTTTATTAAGGTGTTCAAGAAGGAACTGTCATTGACGCCTATTCAATATAGAGAAATCCATAGGTGAGACAAATGATTGGAGGTCAAGATGAAACATAACTCTCGTGCCTACAGTTCTTTTGTGACGGTCATCGCATTCTTGGGATGGAGCATCTCCGCGATGGACGCCTCTTTATTTTTCTTTGTTGCGCCGGAGATTATGGATGAGTTCGATTTTTCCTTGTCGGATTTCGGCATCATTGTAGCCGGGGGATTCCTCATTGCGATCTTGTTCAACCTAATTGTCGGCCCGCTCATGGATTATTTAGGAAGAAAAATCGTCTTTCAATGGATTTTATTGCTGATGACGATAGGAACGTTCTTAACCGGCTTATCCTGGAATTTCGAATCGTTGAGCCTGTTTCGAATTTTGGCTACCGGAAGCGCATTCGCCGAGTATGCCGTGGGAGCGACCATATTGATTGAGTCCGTATCCGCCAAAAACCGCGGTTGGATCGTCGGCTTTATGGCGGCCGGCTGGCCTGCGGGCACGGCAGTGTCCATCCTGCTTTCGTTATACATCGTTCCTTCGCTTGGGTGGCGCAGCGCCTTCTTCATTGCGGCTATCCCTGCCTTCCTGATCATCATTATTCGCATGTACATCAAGGAGCCGGGAAGATCCATGGATCTGTTCAAGTTCAGGCAAACAACCAAAACGCTCGGAACGGACTCCAGGCAATATGAAATCATTCCGACCGATTTCAAAATAAATAAGGAAGAAGCCATCAAATTCACGTATTTGCAGTTGACCAAGGGGGAGCTGTTAAAAAATACGATTTTTATATGGATCTATATGAATTTTGTGGTGATTGCTTACGGTTTGTTGATCTGGTTTGCTCCCTATTGGATGAGCCATGCCTATCAACTGAGCTGGTACGAGGCGACATGGGCCGTTGGAGCTGGCAGCCTGATCAGCATATTGGGCTTTATTTGCTGCGGATGGCTCAGCGGAATTATCGGAATCCGGTATGTGAACACGCTCTTCATTATTTTATCCATCCCGCTCACCGTATGGATGACTTTCTATGCCGAAACCTACAGCACCTTTCTACCGGCCTACTTATTGTGGAGTTTCTTTGGCGCCGGGATCTGGGGAGTCATCCCGAGAATTTTCACGGAGGCCTTTCCTACAAGGGCCCGGGGTACAGGCTCTTCGATCAACTCGGCTTCCTGCTGGCTCGGGTGGGGGGTCGTCAGCTACTTTGCACCGCGCATTATCGAAGTCAACGGCTACAACAGCGCGATTGCCATTGCCGGAATCATTCTGCTGCCGTTAGCTTTGATTCCGCTCTGGATCATGAGGGAAATTCCTACTTCACGCGAGCTGGAGGACTATATATCCTGAATCATGAATGCTTATCTACAGCATATTTCATATTGACGGAAGAGGAGCAATCCTCTATAATTTACTTGTATACAACTAGTATTAAATCACGTATACAAGCATAACATACTCATTCATGAAGGAGGCTTGCCGATAGAAGCGGGAACGACATGACAAGGCTTTTGAAAATAACGGTTGTTATTTGAACAACCTGCAGCAGAAGGAGTGGGAACCTAACTTGCAATCCAGTAAGCAATTGGCAAAAACGTTGAAGCCGATTCATTTGTGGGCGATTACGGTTGGGATGGTCATCGCCGGGCAATATTTCGGTTGGAACTACGGCTTCAAGGAAGGAGGGATTATGGGCTTAGTGATCGCCTCGCTCCTCGTAACCGTGTTCTTTACTTGTTTCACGCTAAGCTATTCCGAATTGGCTACCTCGATTCCGGATGCCGGAGGCCCTTCAGCCTATGCCCGTCAAGCTATGGGCCCGTTAGGCGGCTATATAACCGGCATTGCCTGTTTGCTGGATTTCGTCTTTGCGCCGCCGGCGATTGCCGTATCGACAGGTGCGTATCTTCATTTTCTTATTCCGGCCGTCAATCCGATGTACGCCACGATAGGCATCTTTATTCTTTTCATTGTTATTAATTTGCAAGACATTAAAGGTGTAGCCGTGATCGAGCTTGTAGCGACCATTGCCGCTCTGATAGGACTCGCCGTGTTCTACGCGGCCGGCATTCCGCATGTGGAAACGGCGAACCTTTTTAACGAAAGCTCTTTTATCGGCGGAGGAACCGGCATTATGGCGGCGATTCCCTTTGCCATATGGTTTTTTCTTGCCGTTGAAGGGGGAGCCATGGCATCGGAGGAAATGCAAAATCCGCAAAAAAACATTCCGAAGGGATTAATATCGAGTATATTAACGTTAGCGGTCGCAACGATTCTTACGCTGATCGTAACCGCAGGATTAGGCGGGGGGATTGGAAACCCGGCCGATCATCCGCTGCCCCAAGCGCTCTCCGGGGTTTACGGGGAAGGCGCGCTCGTTGTCAAAGTAGTTGCTATCATTGGCCTGTTAGGCTTGGTTGCCAGCTTAAACGGCATCATCATAGGGTATTCCCGGCAAACCTATGCGCTGGCGAGAGCGGGTTATTTTCCGGCCTTCATGACCCGATTAAATGGTAACGGCGTGCCGGTATGGGCCTTAATCATCCCCGGGGTGATTGGAATCGTCTGCGCAGCCTCGGCTACCTATTCCGATGCCTTAATTATTTTATCTGTATTCGGCGCTGTTTTGATGTATTGCTTATGTATGATTTCGCTGTTTATTTTGCGCAGGAAGCATCCGCATTTGGACCGTCCTTACAAAGTGTCGTTTCCTTTTGTACCCGGGATCGCCTTACTGCTGGGGCTCGTGTTTTTGTTTTGCGTTATCCGTTACAGTGTGATGAAGCTGTCGCTGCCGATGTTCGGATCGGATATCCCGCTCTGGGCCGTGCTGCTGGTCATGTTTGCAGTCGCCTTTATCTACTACGGGTGGAGAGCGCGTAAACATAGGGGGCTGCTGTCGAATAAGCTGCTGGTGGGGGAGAACGCTTCCGTGAAATAAGGGATTGACGAACGGAACATGGAGCGAATATAATGTGGTTGTATACAACTTGTATATGAAAATCGCAAACCATGCTGCACAAAAAAGCACACCATGTAACAAGATCAGAACCATTCGACAAAGGAGGTCTTGACTCATGCATCATAACGGCTTATACTGCCATTGTATACAAGTCGTATGTAATCGAGGGTGTGGTTGATTATGAAAAAACGAGTTTTGCTTAAGGATACTGCCTATATAAAAATTAAAGAAAAAATTATGAGGGGAGATTTCCTGGACAGCAACTCCACCTCTGAAAATCAACTGGTCGAAGAACTGCAAATGAGCCGAACGCCGATTCGCGAGGCGCTGCACAAGCTTCAGCACGAAGGCTTGGTTAAGATCATTTCGAATCAGGGGATTGTTATCCAAGAGATGTCCGTGAAAGAAACCAACGATCTGTTTGATATGCGAAGTGCCATCGAGATCTATTCGCTGCGCAAAACGATACATTCGATCACTTCAGATGAAATCTCGCATCTCGAGCAAATTATCGAACAACAGAAACGGAGCAATGAAGAGAAAGACGTGGCCTCGTTTATTCGGCAAGACGTGGATTTCCATCAATATTTGCTGGAAATCGGAAATAACAGTTTGTTTATGCAAATGATGGGCAGCATTCGCGAAAGACTGTATTTTGACGTTAACCGTTGGCGCAGGGCCTATCCGGAATCGATCACGCGTTTGATCGAAGAGCATATCCGGATTGTCGAAGCGATTAAAGCCAAAGACAGCGAGCTTGCTGTTGCCGAGCTTGAGGCGCATTTGCAAAACGGGAAAATTACGTTCATTTCATGAGGAGGAACCTAATGAAACAGGTCAATTATATGAAAGAGATGAGCTGGAAAACGTTTGTCGAGCGGAAAAAAACGACCGATCTGGTCATCATTCCTTCAGGGGCGTTTGAAGTATACGGACCGCATTTACCGCTTGGAACGGATACGTTAGTCGCGAACAAAATTGCCGGTCTCGTTGCCGAGCGGGTAAATGCGATGATCGGACCAGTGCTGGAAGCAGGGGAGTCTTCCGAACTGGAAGACTTTCCGGGCACGATAACGATCAGCTCGGAAAGCTTCAAGCAATATTTATGGGATACATTGCGCAGCCTTGAGAAATGGGGCTTTAAAGATTTCTTGTTTGTCAACACGCATTTGGGCAATGTGCCTATTATTAATCAAATCGCATTTGAATTTCAGCGAACGCCCGGCATCCGCTGTGCACAAATCGACTATTGGAGATTTATTAAGGCGCACTGCGACGGCATTATCGAATCCGGCGAGCTGGCACACGCTCACGCCAGCGAAGCGGGAACGTCGGTTATGATGCATTTATATCCCGATCTGGTCGATGTGAGCCAGTGGGTAAACGAACCTCCAAAGTTTAACGACTTATTTCCCGACGTCATTACATACCCTCCATTCTCGGCCTTTACGAATTCGGGCACTATTGGAAACGCTACCATAGGAACGAAAGAGAAGGGCGAGGCGCTCGTCAACCGTTCCGTGGACCGCATTGTCCAGTTCCTTCAAGAAAGCTGGTATCCGGCTGAAGCCGCAGTCATTCGTTAATCTCATCACGAATTCCCGACACGGGACTTCAGGAGGTAGATAGCTTGAACCACTCTCCGAGAAAGCTTTCGCACTATGACTACGGCGCGTCGACGATGCATGCCTGCCAGTATGACAAGAGATTCTCTTACTGCACCTACATTCCTGCAAATTACGGCCAACCCCATCATGCCGCATACCGTCTAGCCGTAATCGTTCACGGTACGGGTCGAACCGCTCAACATTACAGAGATTTATTCGCAGATTTTGCGGAAGAAACAAATACGATCATTCTCGCTCCCTTGTTTCCCGCCGGAATTACCGAGCCGGGGGAGCTGGATTCCTACAAGTACGTGCATTTTGCGGGCATCCGTTTTGATCTTGCTTTGCTGTCTATGGTCGATGAAGTAGCGGGTAAATACGGGATCAACGCCGACCGCTTCCTGCTTCACGGCTTTTCCGGAGGCGGCCAGTTCGCCCATCGATTCTTTTATCTTCATGCAAACCGTTTGCTGGGTGTGTCTATCGGCGCTCCCGGGTACATCACCTACTTGGATACATCCAGACCTTGGCATGTAGGTACCGGCAATTTCGAGCAGTACTATGGCGTTCCCGTACAGCTTGAAGATATGCGGAACGTACCGGTTCAATTAATTATTGGCAGCGAAGATGTCGAAACCTGGGAAATTAATAACAAGGATGAGCCGCTCTGGATGGATGGGATCGATGCCGCCGGCTTAACCCGTCTGGAACGCATCAGAGCTTTGCGGGACAATTACGAGCGGGAAGGATTATCGGTTCAATACGATGAAGTCCCCGGAGTTCGTCATGAAGGGTTTAAACTGCTGTCTCCCGTAAAACGTTTTTTTTCAAACATTTTGACCCACCATTCGCGCTGACGAAAAATTGAAGGAGGAACAACGTATGGTTTCGCCTGACCAGGAATCATCCGGGGCCAGATCGTCCAGGACTTTTCCCTACTATCGCTTTCGGGGCAGCCACCGGCAGATCGGTCAGCAATACGGCGAGGCATGTGCCGGTCTGATCGAACGCCACCTCGAATTGGCACAGGAAAGGTTAAAAACGTGGGTTGAAGTTCCGACCCAGGAAGCCTTAATGGAAGCGGTTATGCATTATCGGACTTATGTGCAGCGTTATGCGCCGTATTTTGATGAAGAGATACAGGGGATTGCCGAAGGCGCGAATATTATGCTGGCTGAAGCCTATTTGCTGCAGCTGCGGGCCGAGATCTACCGCAATTTTCAACCCAACAATGAATGCACGACCTTCGCCGTCTCATCTCAGGCTACATCCAACGGCATCCCCTTGATCGGGCAAAATGCAGACCTTCCGCATTTTTATTCCGAAATTGGCGTGGTGGTCGAATTTGTGCCGGATGACCAGCCCGCTTGCTTAATGTTTGCACCGGCCGGTCAAGTTTCGTATATCGGGATTAACAACTTGGGCCTCGGGGTATTTGCCAACTTCCTCACTTGCGACGGATGGCGCTTCGGATTTCCGCGTTACATGCTGTCACGCTATGCGCTGACCTGCACCTCGACGGTCGAGGAAGCGATCCAAGCCGTGCGCAGCCTGCATCGGGCGTCGTCGAGAAATCTGATCATGATGGATCGATTCGGTCATGCGGCGGACCTGGAGACGATTCCGACTACGGATGCGTTACTGTTGCCGGACGATGGAATTCTGGTTCATTCCAACCATTTTATTGGGAGCGATTTGCAGAAGGAAGAGCGATTGAGCGGACACCAGCTGGTCAACTCGCGCATTCGCCAATCCCGGATGAAAGAGCTGCTGGTCGGCAGAAAAGGGGAGCTCAACGCAGACGTCATGCAGGATATTTTGCGCGATCGTCAAACCTACCCGCATACGCTGAGCGCGATGCCGGAAGATGACGGTACGGATAACATGACCGTCGCATCGGTCATTGCCGAACCGGGCGAAGGCAGATTATGGATCGCCGTCGGTCCCCCGCATCAATACAACTACAAAATGTATGCGTTCTCAAATTAAACAACGGCACTTATTACTTCATTTCGGAAAGGAAGCTTACCATGAGAAAAATTAAAGTTGCGACGGTACAAATGGACAGCCAGCACGATAAGGCATCCAACCTTCAGAAGGCCGAACGGCTCATTCGCGAAGCGGCGGGACAGGGAGCGCAATATGTCGCCCTGCCGGAATATTTCAATTTTGTCGGAACGGAAGAGCAGGAAGAAGCCAACGCGGAATATATTCCGGACGGCGAGACGGTACAGTTTTTGAGCAGGCTGTCCAAGGAACTGAACATCTGGCTCCATGGCGGAAGCATGTTGGAAAAGGTAAGGGGCGAAGTCAAATTCTATAATGCGACGGTACTGTTCAATCCGCAGGGGGAATTGGTAGGAAAATACCGCAAAATCCATTTGTTCGACGTCGAGATTGAGAGCGGACCTTCCTATCTGGAATCGCAAACCAAAGATTTCGGCAGAGAGGTCGTGGTCTGCGATACGGACTTCGCCAAGATCGGCCTTGCGATCTGCTACGATATCCGGTTCCCGGAGCTTTTCCGTCTGCAGTCGTTGAAAGGTGCGGAAATCCTGATGCTGCCTGCGGAATTTACGCTGTATACCGGCCGCGATCATTGGGAGACCTTGCTGCGCGCCCGTGCTATTGAGAACCAGGCCTATGTCATCGCCCCCGGACAAATCGGTAAAAAGCCGTCGTACCAAAGCTACGGCCGCTCCATGATCGTCGATCCGTGGGGGACGGTTATTGCAACGGCGGCCGACGCGGAGATGGTGACGGTAGCGGAAATCGACCTCGATTACGTCCAGCAAATCCGCAAGCAGGTTCCTTCCTTGAAAAACCGCCGGCCCGAAGTGTATTCGCTGCATCTTTCTTAGTTTGCGGGAAAATTCAGGATAACAGGATGCGGGAGGCGGAACCGATTGCGGCATGAACTTGTCAAGCCATCAGGGATAAAGTTTATTTGTAACGATGCCAGAAATCCGGATGCGAACGAGCTTCCACTTTGGCTTTCCGTTAACGAAAGTGTGAAAGCGCTTAATTTCCAAAAATCAATGAGCGGTTACGCCGTTACCCCGCTAATCGCTTTAAACCGCTTGGCCGAAGCTGTGGGAGTTGCCGGCATTGCGGTGAAAGACGAGTCTTACCGGCTCGGGTTGAACGCTTTCAAGGGTTTAGGCGTCACCTATGCGCTCGGAAACGTCATTTGCGGGAAATTAGGGATTTTCATCGAAGACACGACGTTCGACTATTTGAAATCGGCGGAAGTCAGGCATAAGCTCGGGGATCTTACCTTTACGACGGCTACCGACGGAAACCACGGACGCGCCGTAGCTTGGGTGGCCCGGCAATTCGGGCAACAGGCGGTCGTCTATTTGCCGAAGGGATCGGCCGCCAGAAGAGTGGAAGCCATCCGGGAGACGGGCGCTCAAGCCATTGTGACCGAATTCAACTACGACGATACGGTGCAATTGGCCAAGGAGAAGGCTGCGGAATACGGTTGGGAAATCGTTCAGGATACCGCCTGGGACGGGTATACTCGCATCCCCCAATGGATTATGCAGGGGTATACGACGATACTCGGGGAGGTCGGGGAGCAGATCCGCCATATGGAAATGCCTGAACCGACTCATATCGTTCTGCAAGCGGGCGTAGGCGGAATGGCCGGGGCGCTGCTTGGTTACTGGGCTAATTTATACGAAGGGAAACATCCGGTGACCCTCATCGTAGAGCCGGACAACGCCGCTTGCATCTTCCACTCCGCGTCGGTCGGGGACAGGGAGCCTCACCAGGTGTACGGCAGCTTGGAGACGATCATGGCGGGCTTGGCCTGCGGAGAGCCGAATCCGATAGCGTGGAGCATACTGCGGGACTTCGCGGACGCCTATGTCAGCTGCCCGGATTATGTGGCCGCCCGCGGCATGCGGATGTTGGCCAGTCCGCTGGAGGGCGATCAACGCGTGATCAGCGGGGAAAGCGGAGCGGTCGGTATAGGTTTATTATCCTTGCTGATGTCGGAACCGGAATTTAGCGGGATCCGAAGCAAGCTGAAGCTGGATCAGGACTCGGTCGTGCTGTTCATCAATACGGAAGGGGATACGGATCCGGTTCTGTACAGGCAGATTGTATGGGACGGCAAGTATCCGATGCCGCAGCGGTAGCGGAGGATGACGGCAGATCCGTCTCAGGCCGTGCCGGTAACCGGCCTGTGCGAGCCGGATAAAGACAAAGGCTGGAAGGCGCCTTTGTTTTACCTCCGGCCTTACAGGAAGGCGAGGCAAGTATAGCGGCACGGTCTGCCGTTCAGGGAATGCTGCAAGCGAAAGATTAGGCGGTATTATTAAAAAGGAGCGTGTACACTTATGCAAGCAAAAAAGGGCTGGATCGTTGTTTTAACTTGCATGCTGGTCGTTAGCCTTGTGGGGGCAGGCTGTTCGAAGCCGGCTCAGACGCAGAAGGATGCGGGCGCCGACAGCAAAGCAGCCGCCAGTAAGCCTACCGAGCTTGTTGTCGCTCAGGCGGCCAATCCGACGACCATGGATCCGCATGACGCTCAGGATACCTTGTCGCACTCGATTATGAAATCCATGTACGAAGGACTTCTCGGCTTCGATAAAGATATGAAGGTTGTGCCGGTCCTCGCAGAGTCTTTACCGGAACTGGGCAGCGATGCCAAATCGGCAACCTTTAAATTAAGAAAAGGCGTTAAGTTTCACGACGGGGAAGAGTTCAACGCGGAAGCGGTCAAAGCCAACCTGGACCGGATTAAAAATCCGGATAACAAGCTGAAACGCGCCTCGCTGTTCCAGGTCGTGGAGAAAGTGGAAGTGATCGATCCTTACACGGTCAAATTCGTTCTGAATCAGCCGTTCGCGGCTATTACCCAAACGTTCGCCCATCCCGCCTCGATGATGATTTCTCCGAAATCGATTAAGGAGAATAACAAGGAAGTGCAGCGCAAGCCCGTAGGCACAGGCCCTTACCAATTCGTCGAATGGAAGGACGCCGATCATGTGACGATCAAGAAATTCGACGGATACTGGGATAAAGCGAACACCGCGAAAGTGGATAAAATTGTGTTCAAGCCGGTAACCGAAGCTTCGTCCCGTACGTCCATGCTGAAAACCGGCGAAGTTCAATTCGTTTATCCGTTGTCTGCCGACCAAGTGGACAGCGTGAAGAACGACAACAATATTGTCGTGAACAAAGCGCCTTCCATACTTGAGTTCTATGTCGTGTTTAATATGACGAAGAAACCGTTCGACAATAAAAAGGTGCGTCAAGCCTTGAACTATGCGATTGATAAAAATACGCTGATCAAAGTGGTGTACAAAGGGTTTGGGACACCGGCGGAATCCATCATCGCGCCGAATGTATGGGGCTTCCAGAAACAGCAAATGTACGATTACAATCGCGAGAAAGCAAAGAGTCTTCTGAGCGAAGCCGGTTTTCCTAACGGATTTGAGACAACCTTATGGGTTGTGAATGCCAGCGAAACGGTGAAAGCCGCGGAATTTATTCAACAGCAATGGAAAGAAGTCGGGGTAAAAGTCAACATTCAGCAGATGGAGAAGGGCACCTTGCTCAACCAGTTGTACGTGAAGCCGGAAGAGAGCAAAATGCAGACGTACATGGGCAGCTGGTCTCCGTCCACAGGCGAAGCCGATTGGGGTATCCGTCCGCTGCTGACCAAGGCCCAGTTCCCGCCGGCCGGCTACAATACGGGATTTTATGTGAACGAAGAGGCGGAAAAATTAATCGAAAACGGGCTGCGCTTAACGACCGACAAAGAACGTCTTGAAGCGTACGCGAATGTGCAAAAGTTAGTTGTAGAAGAAGCTCCATGGGGTTTCCTCTACGTGACCGACATTATTTCAGGTAAAAGAAGCAACTTGAATAATGCCTTTGTCCTTCCTGACGGCTCGCTTGATTTGAAGCGTGTTGAATTCAAATAGTGCAGATGCCGAATGAGGAGGAGTGGTCATGCTTATCTATATATGCAGACGTTTGGCTGCGATGCTTCCGATCCTGCTGATCGTCTCGATCGTCATCTTTTTCTTCATTCATCTCATTCCCGGTGATCCGGCCCGCATTGTTGCGGGTCCGGACGCATCGGTGCAGGATGTGGAGAACACCCGCGCGAAGCTCGGTCTGGATCAGCCGCTTTACGTACAATTCGCTAACTTCTTTATCAACGCTTTACAAGGAAACTTCGGCGTTTCCTTCCGGACGCAAGAGCCCGTCCACACCATGATTGTCGAACGTTTCTCGGCAACGCTCGCGCTGACCATGTACAGCATGGTGTGGGCGATATGCGCAGGATTGTTGTTTGGGGTCATCGCGGCCACACACAGGGGCAAATGGCAGGATCGGTTAGCGATGATAGCGGCGATCACGGGAATCTCGATGCCTTCGTTTTGGCTGGGGATTTTGCTTGTCGAGCTTTTCGCCGTTCAGCTCGGCTGGCTGCCTTCAGGAGGAAGCGGATCGTTTCAGCATGTGATTTTGCCGGCCATCACGCTGGGCTCCGGGGTCGCAGCCGTCATTGCACGATTCACCCGCACAAGTCTGCTTGAAAGCTTGAGGGAGGATTACGTCAGGACGGCGAGGGCCAAAGGGGCGAGAGAAGCTGTGGTCGTCTGGTCGCACGCGCTGCGCAATGGACTGATACCGGTTGTCACGATGACCGGACTTCAGTTCGGTTTTTTGCTTGGCGGTTCCGTGGTCGTCGAAGCGGTGTTCTCCTGGCCGGGGATGGGGCGGCTGTTGATCGATGCCGTCAATTTCCGCGATTACCCCGTCATCCAGGCGGAGCTGCTGCTTTTTGCCTTGGAGTTTATGCTCATTAATTTGTTCGTCGATATTCTTTATGCCACTTTGAACCCGCAAATTCGACTCGTTCGATAGGAGGGAGAGACTATGTCGAAGACTGCTGCATCTACCGGTATAACCGACACGTTAACGCAAAAGGCAGCCCCTGCGGAGTCCCCCTTTCGCCGGTTTGTCCGCAATTTCCAAAGACAGAAGATCGGGGTGGCCGCTCTTCTGATTGTACTCCTGTTGTTCGTCATCTCGCTGATCGGGCCTCAGCTCGTCAGCTACGATCCCGCAGCTCCCGACTACAACGCAGTTTTGGAAGCGCCATCCTTGAAGCATTGGGCCGGTACCGACGAATTCGGCCGGGATATATTCAGCCGGATCGTATCCGGAACGCGCATTTCCTTATCGGTGGGATTGCTGTCGGTTCTCATCGGTGCTTCAATAGGAACATTTTTTGGTCTTACCGCCGGGTATTACGGAGGCAGATACGACTCCATGGTTATGCGCGTTTGCGACGTGCTGTTTGCTTTTCCGGGGATTCTGCTGGCCATCGCCATTATTGCGATTTTGGGACCGGGACTTGCCAATGTCGTCGTGGCCGTAGCTATTTTCACCGTTCCGATCTTTATCCGCATTGTTCGGGGCAATACGCTGTCTCTCAAAAGCATGACGTATATCGAAGCGGCGCGGGCGATTGGTGTTAAAGACAGCGCGATTATATGGAAGCATATTTTTCCGGGTACGCTGTCCGTCGTCCTGGTTTACTTGACCATGCGTATCGGCTCGGCGATTCTGATTGCGGCCTCGTTGTCCTTTCTCGGTATGGGGGCGCAGCCGCCGACCCCCGAATGGGGCGCGATGCTCAGCTCCGGACGCGGGAGTATGACATCGGCACCTCACGTCGCGATCTTCCCGGGGCTGGCTATTCTCGTCACCTGTCTGGCGTTCAATGTGCTCGGCGATTCGGTGCGGGATGCGCTGGACCGAAAGATTACGGAATAAGGAGGCGGTCAGGATGGCTAAAAAGCTGCTGGAAGTGGACAATTTACAAATCCGGTTTCGTTCCCGGGATGCACAGGTTACGGCGGTCTCGGGTGTTTCGTTTTCCGTGAAGGAAGGCGAAACCGTCGGACTGGTGGGCGAGTCCGGGTGCGGGAAATCGGTGACCTCCATGTCGATTATGCGTTTGCTGCCCGGTCAACCGGCTTGCAGGATTGAAGGGAATATCCGTTTCGAAGATTCCGAAATTTTAGAGCTGACCGATCGTCAGATGAGGGATCTGCGAGGGAACGAGATCTCCATCATCTTTCAAGAGCCGATGACATCGTTAAACCCGATCTTTACGATCGGCAAGCAGATCGACGAAGTGATTCTGCTGCATCGTGACGTAAGCAAACGGGAGGCGCGGGCGTTAACGGTGGAAATATTAGGGAAGGTGGGCATTCCTCGACCTGAAGCGATTGCGAAGTCCTATCCGTACCAATTATCGGGCGGGATGCGACAGCGGGTGATGATCGCGATGGCGCTTGCCTGCCAGCCCAAGCTGTTAATTGCGGATGAGCCTACGACGGCGCTGGATGTCACGATACAAGCGCAAATACTTGATTTGATGCGACAGATGAGGGAACAAACCGGGACATCGATTTTGCTTATCACGCATGATCTTGGGGTTGTCGCGGAAATGTGCGACCGTGTGCTCGTGATGTATGCCGGCCAGGTGGTGGAGGAAGCCGATGTAGGCAGCTTATTCCAGGAGCCGAAGCATCCGTATACGATAGGCCTCCTCGAATCGATTCCGCAGCTGGATCGCAAGCTCGAACGGCTGAATTCAATTCCAGGTCAAGTGCCTGCGCTTGCGAATATGCCTCAAGGGTGCCGGTTTGCGCCAAGGTGCAAGCATGCGATGGAGCAATGCTTCACGCATAATCCGGAATTGATACAGATGAAGGATGGACACAGCTGCCGCTGCTGGCTGTATGACGGAGGAGGTGCCTGTAATGAGTCAAACTGTGTTGTTGGAAGTCAAGAACCTGAAAAAGTACTTTGAAATTCGGGGCGGGCTGCTGAATAGAGTGACGGGGTATGTTAAAGCGGTGGATGATGTGTCTTTCTCCGTGCGCAAAGGGGAAACGCTGGGTATTGTCGGGGAGTCCGGCTGCGGAAAATCGACAACGGGGCGTTTGATTCTCAAGCTGCTGGAGGCGACGGAGGGCCAAATTTATTATAACAACACCGAGATTACGGGATTGAGCGGAGAACGTATGAGAAAGCTGCGAAGAGATATCCAAATGGTCTTTCAGGACCCGTACGCTTCGCTGAATCCGCGGATGACGGTAGGCGATCTGATCAGCGAGCCGCTTCTCGTTCATCATTTGATCCATGCCAGGGAAAAGGAGCAGAAAGTAGCGGAGATTCTGGAATTGGTCGGGCTGAACGCCTCCCATGCAAGCCGCTATCCCCATGAGTTCAGCGGTGGGCAAAGGCAGCGCATCTGCATTGCCCGCGCCCTCAGTTTAAAGCCCGAGCTGATCGTAGCCGACGAGCCGGTATCCGCGCTCGACGTTTCCGTGCAGTCCCAGGTTTTGAACCTGATGCAGGATTTGCAGAAAGCCCTTCATCTGACCTATATATTTATTTCCCACGATCTCTCGGTCGTTCGCCATCTCAGCGATCGGGTAGGGGTGATGTACTTGGGACGCATGGTCGAGCTCGGCAAAACGGACGATTTGTTTAAAAATCCGCGCCACCCGTACACGCAGGCTTTGCTGTCCGCGGTTCCGTCAGCGAATCCGCAAAGGAAGCGGGAAAGGATCATTTTGCAGGGAGACGTGCCTTCCCCGGCGAATCCGCCGAAAGGATGCGTGTTTGCCCCCCGCTGCCCGAAGGTCATGGACGTGTGCAGAACCGAAAGGCCGGGCATGCTCCCGCTAGGGCACGAGCATCAGGCCGCCTGCCACTTGTACCCGTAAGCCCATGCTTCATTCAACGGACTAAACCGGCCTCTCGTCTCGTGACTTGAGACATGAGGCCGGTTCACGGATCATTAACTTGCCTTGATAGGCTCTCTGACGATCTTTACGTCGTAGAACGAGATCTGATTGGAAATAATATATTCCGGCATGCCTCCACGATGGGAATGGGCTTCCCGGAACGCTTCGCTTCGCGTCCAGGCCTGAAAATCCTCCTTCTGATTCCAACGTGTGCTTACAGTGACCTCATCGTATTCGGGCGTATTCTCGGTCAGCAGCACCTCCAGACCCAGAAAGCCATCCATGTATTCCACTTTGCCTACCTTATCGAACCGTTCGATTAACTTATGCGCGTTTCCTTTGGTGATTTGCGATTTGTTCGTCACGATGACCATGTGTACCGCTCCTTTTTATTGTTTTCGAATGGGGATAATAATCGGATATTCATCTTCGAATTTGACCTTTGCTTCGATTTGATAAACATCCTTCAAAAATTCCGGACTGAGTACGTCCTTAGGCTTACCTGTTGTCTGGATCCGGCCATTCTTCATGGCGATCAAATAATGGCAGTAATGGACCGCCTGCTGAAGATCGTGCAGCACCATGACGATGGTGAGCTTATGCTCCTGATGAATCTTCCGCAGCATTTCCATGACATCCAACTGATGCGCAATATCGAGAAACGTGGTGGGTTCATCTAGCAGAACGATGTTCGTTTTTTGCGCTAAAGCCATGGCAATGCGCGCTTTTTGCTGTTCACCTCCCGATAAAGTATGGAACATCCGCTGCTCGTATCTCCGGGTGCCGGTAACCTCCATCGCCCAATCTACAATATGTTCATCGTTGGATGTCATCCGGTCGAAGATCCGCTTGTACGGGGAGCGGCCGTAGGAGACCAGCTCCCGGACGGTCAAATCGGGCAGCGAATGCCTGGATTGAGTCAGCATGGACAACGTTCTGGCATATTGGATCGTTGTGAATTCCGCAGCCTTCCTGTTGTCTACATACAGTTCTCCTTGATCGGCATGAAGCAGCCGGGTAATCACTTTCAGCAGCGTGGATTTGCCCGATCCGTTCGGACCGACGATCGCCGTCATTTGCTCTCGCGGAAACGAAACCGTAATGTCACGCAGTTGAAAAGCGCCGGATTGATAGTGAAGATGCTCGGTTTGGATAGCTGTCATCATGCGATTCTCCGTTTCTTCAGCAAGTATAGAAAGAACGGTGCGCCTAAGGCGGCCAGCAGAATGCCGACGGGAAGCTCGATCGGATCAAACCACGAGCGGGCGATCGTATCGGCAAGCACGACAAGACTCGCTCCCCCGATGACGGAAAGCGGAAGCAAGTAACGGTAGTCGTCCCCGACAAGAATACGGATCGCGTGCGGAACGACTAATCCGACAAAGCCGATTAACCCCCCGACGCTGACGGCCGTACCGGCCAATAAGGACGACAATAAAATAATAAAAAGCCGCTGCGCCTCAACCCGTTGGCCCAGCAATTGAGCCGAATCATCTCCTAATAGCATGAGATTGGACGGTTTTATCGCAAATATGCATGCGGCAAGGCCAGCAATAGCGTAAGGGGCCATGAAGGAAAGATGGTGCCAGCTTTTTCCGCTGAGCCCGCCGGCAAGCCAAGGCAAGACGGCCTGCACGCGATCGCTGAAGACGACCATGAATCCGTTGGTTCCGGCGCCTAGCAGAGCATTGATGGCGACTCCCGCCAAAACGATTTTAAGCGGGGACGCCCCCTTATCCCAAGCCAGCAGGTAGATGACGATGGATGTTGCCAGAGAACCGAGAAATGCCACCGCCGGTAGCAGATAGCTGTATTGCGGAAAAACGATCATCGAAATAATGGCCGCGAGACCCCCGCCGGCTGACACTCCGATAACGCCCGGATCGGCCAACGGGTTTTTCATCACGCCTTGAAGCAGAGCGCCGGAAGCGGCTAGACAGGCGCCGACCAACAATCCGATCAGAACCCTGGGGAATCTTAGGTTATAGATGATTTTTTCGTGCAAAGGTTGGCTGTCGGTTGTGAAGACCGCCCAAATTTCCTGGAGCGATATCGGGACTGATCCGTAGGACAGGCCATAAAAAGTAGCCAGAAGCAGCAGAAGAGGGGCCAGTATGACGAGCCCTTTTCTTCGCATGTTGCGCCGATCTGCCTTCATGACCGTCACTTCGCGGATTGAAGCAGCTTTTGCAGCAAATCGAGCGCTTCAATGACTCTCGTGCCGGGATTTGTGCCGAACAGATCGGACGGCAGCACTTCGATGCGGTTTTGCTTCACGGCGTCCAAGCTGGTCCAAGCCGCGTTCTGCTGCATTTCTTTCACGAATCCTTCCTTCACGGTCTCCGGGTTTCCGTGGCTCATCAGCAGGATGAGCTGCGGATCGGACTGTATGATTTTTTCCGTGTTTAATTGGGCGTATTGCGGATAGTTCTCCAGCTTCGGGTAGTCGGCGGCAATGTTTTCTCCTCCCGCCATGACGAGCATGTCGCCGCTCAACGAATTGTTCAAGGCGGCCATATACGTCCCCGGAGCTCCATACACGAGGAGAACTCTCGGTTTTTCGGCAGCGCGATTATGCTGGAGCTCTGTCAGCTTCTTATCGATGCTCCCAATCAGCTCCCGGGCTTTATCGTCCTTTTGCAGCAATTGGCCGATCAGCGCTATTTGTTTTTTGATGTCCTCGACCGAATTGGCCGAAGTGAGCACCATCTTCGCTCCGATACTTTCAATACTCGGAATATCCTTCGTGTTCATCGGATGATTGCCAAGGACAAGATCAGGGCTGACTAATGCGATTTTTTCCAAATCGATGCCGTGCGTCGTCCCGATTTGTTGGACCTTCTCGGCTTCCTTTACTGCAAGAGGCGCCGAAGTGGTCGGTCTGCCGACCAGCTGGCCGCCAAGCGCGTATACAATATCCATCTCTCCGCTGCTTAGCGCGACAATTTGTTGGGGGACAGCCTGAAAGCTTACCGTACGGCCTGCAAAATCCTGGACGGATACGGCAGCAGATTTGGGAGCGGTTTCGGAGGCCGCGTTTGCCCCCGTTACAGGCCGGGCGGAATCGGGGGTTGCGGTTTGCCCGCAGCCTATAATTACCGAGAGAGAAAGTGCCATAAAGGCAACCCATTTATATTTCATGAAAGGCCTCCTGTCTGACGATGTAGGGGGAATACACAGTATAATAAAAAGATAGTTGAAAATGATTATCATTGTCAACTATTATTTAGAAATTTTTATCCAATTAAAAACTTATTCTGGCAATTATCAGACCCGACCGTGCTGAATTTGCCTGTAATTTTTAAAGTTTATACAGGAAATAGATGGCCATAAAGTGATTGACAAAATGAAAGCGGCTAATATAAGATCATCTCGTAGGCGGGACACAGTTGGTAAATTTTTGTTTATCGGAGGGAAGCCGGAACGATATGGCTTATTTAGCGGCGTTTTAGCTGGAAGATAAACAAGGGTTTGCTTTTTTTTAGTTTTTTATTGAGAATGATAATCATTATCTGAATTTTATCTGGAATTGCAAAGCATGACGTGAGACATTCCCATACTTCATTGTGAACAAGGAGAGTAATGACTTTGAACAGGCTACTCAAGAAAAATATTTCAATTCTGCTCATGCTGTTCGTGCTGCTGGCTGCCCTGCAAATTCCGGTAGCCGGAGCAGAAGCAGGTCCTGAAGCGAAATTAAACACCAACACCGTTGCTCAAACCGTCTACTTGGGGAATTCCTTTAGAGCGACGATTAACATCAGCGGTGTGACAGACACCGTCTATCAGCAAGTATACGAGCATGAAGCAACGGTAACTTTTGATCCCGGTCAATTGGAATTAACACAGGTCTTGGCTCCGTACAATACCTTCAATGAGCCTGTGCTGACGGAGCTGTCACCGGGCAAGATTAAAGTTTACACCAGCCTTAAAGAAGGCAAGGCCGGTCTCGCTTTTAATCAGGGCGCGAGAAATTTCGCTGTGTTTCTGTTTAAGCCTAAAACACTTACGCAGGCCGCCTCTGTTTCAGTGAGCGATATCTCCATTACAAACGGACAAGGAAACAAGCTGGAGCTGAACGATGCCTCGACTACGGTAAGCGTATTGCCCGCCGGCGATAAAGAACCGCTAAAGGCATTAGTAACCGTCGCTCAGAATGTGCATGATTCGGCTGTTGAAGGGACTTTGGACGGGCAGTATCCGTATGGTTCGAAAAATACGCTGAAGACGGCGATTAATAAAGCCAAGAGCTTAGCCAACAGCACCGAGGAGCAATCTCAGGATAAGCTGGATCAGGAGGCCGCCTCCCTGCAAGCAGCGCTGGCGGCGTTTGAAGCATCGGTCATTGTAAGCAATCCGGGATCCGGCTCGCTGCAGGACGGGGAGTATACGCTCGGGTTTACGATTTACAAGAAGGGCACGAATGAACCTTCGGTCATGTATGATTATGTCGATCGAAACAGCGGGAAGCTGCAGGTGCAGAACGGGAAAAAGTATGTTTCGTTCACCCTGAAGCAAAGTGCCGAGACGCTCTCGTTCAAGACGGAGAAGAACGGGGCTTTGGTTGAAACGACCACGTTAAGCAGCGATGCGGCAACCAACACAAGAGTCGTCCAATTCGAAGTGGACGATTTGTCGGCAAGACTGAACGGCTGGGTTAAGGTGTATTGGGTGCTTCCTGCGCCAATAGGCATTTACGACCACGAGTATGAAATTGAACTGGGATTCGGCGCCGTTTCCTCCGAATACCCTCTTCAGTTTACGGCGCTGCACGCGACGAAAGATCAGCCTTCTTCCATGGATAACTATTTGCTTAAACCGGGCAAATTGATTGTACAGCAAGATAAGAAGAAAGTGTCTTTTACCGTGAAAGACAGCACGACCGTTACGAGCCTGAAAGTAGAGAAGAACGGAACTTTCGTTGAAACGCAGGTTGTAAGCACGGACCCGGCGGCAAATACTAGAACGGTTGAATTCGAAGTCACCGACTTGACCGCGTTGCTTAACGCTCAGGTGCACATCTCGACTACGATGCCGAACGGCACTCCGTACGAGATGGACCATACCATCCGCCTGAAGTTTAATATCGGCAGCAAAACGGCGCTGAATGCTTTAATTGCCGACGCTCAAGCGAAATATCATGCAGCCGTGGAGGGAAGCTACAAAGGCCAGTATCCGGCCGGCTCCAAGAGCGAACTGCTGACCGCCATCCAAGCGGCTAAGAAGTCGGCGGAAAATCCGGCGTTGAGCCAAGAGCAGGTGGATAACACGGCGGCGGCTCTGCAGCAGGCATTGGCGAAGTTCCAGGCAGCCGTTCATGCAAGCAATCCTTTACCGGCAAATCCGAACGATTTGGCCGACGGCGAATACATGATTCCATTCTCGGCGCTGCATGCCACCAAGGAACAGTTATCCAGCATGGAAAATTACTTCCTCAAGCCGGGCAAATTAACGGTGCAGCAGGGGAAAAAGAAAGTGTCTTTCACCGTAAAAGAAAGCTCTGTCATCCCGCAATTTCAAGTGGAGCAAAACGGTGTATTGACCGATACGACCATTGTAAGCACCAATGCGGCGAATGACACAAGGGTCGTACAGTTCGAAATAGCCGATTTAACGGCCCAATTGAAAGCGGCAGTTCAAATCAGCACAACGTATAACGGCGCGCCTTATAACATGATGCACAGCATTCGCTTGAAATTCGATGCGGGCAGCGTGCTGACTCAGCCTGTTGAAGGCGCAGACTATACGTTTAACATTGTCGTAACCTCCGGCGATCAATCGGGAACGCCGGCGAATACGTACCTTGAGGATTCCGGCAAGTTGAAGGTGCAGAACGGCAAGAAAGTGGTGTCGTTCAAGACGAAATCCGGCGTACAGATCAGGAAATTACAGAAGGTGCTCGCGAGTGGCGGAACCGAAGATATTTTGCCGAAAACGGTGGCTAAACAACCGGGCGCGGTGAAGGTGTTGGCAGCCGTAAATGGCTCCCAGGAGGTTCAATTCGAGCTCGAGGATTTGACTGCCGCCTATATCGTCAACCTTGAAGTCCAGCAGGGAGAAGGAACGGAAACGCGCTCGTTCCAAATCGCCTTCAGCCAAGTGACGCCTGTCGCCACGAATCCGGGAACTGGAACAAACCCGGGGACAGGTCCGGGTGGCGGCGGAGTCTCAAATCCGCCGGCTACGTCGAACATTCACGGGCTCGCAGACGGTACTTACAGCATCAATTATAGAATAGTGAAGTTCGAAAAACCCGAGCAAACGTCGGTCATGCAGGATTACGTTGTCACGCCCGGAACGTTAACCGTGACGAACGGTGTGATGTACGCCGCCTTTACGTTAAAGCAAAGCAAGCAGATTACCGATTTCAAAGTCGAGCAAGACGGCAGCCTGTCTGACTCGACCGTAGTGAGCACGGATGAAAAAGCAAACACGAGGGTCGTTCAATTCAAGGTAGCCGACCTGACGGCCAAGACCAAAGCATGGGTTAGCATTGATTGGCCTGAATTTAATTATGATCATCATTATGAGGTTTACATCACCTTCGACAAATCGAGCCTGAAGGCTGCTGCCGCCGGCGCAGGTGCAACTCAACTGGAGGCTAAACCGCTGGCAGAGGCGCTGACAAACGGCGAATACGCGTTGGATTTCGTCATGAACGTGCACGGGAAGGACCAGAAATCGGTAGTTGACGAGTATGTGCTGCATCCGGCCAAGTTGACGGTGAAAGACGGGAAAAGCTATGCTGCCTTCACCTTGAAACGCAGCAAAGAAATGCCCGGGTTCAAGATCGAGAAGGACGATGCTCTGGTGGACGCGGAGGTTATCGGGACGAATGAGCAAGAAAATACAAGAACGGTCCAATTGGAAATCAAGGACGCAAAAACGAAGGTCAACGCGCAAATCCAAATGGCCATCCCGAATCAATATAACGGCGATTACCATGTAGAAATCTTGTTTGATGCGAACAGCATTAAGCCGTACGTCCGGGCACAGAATGGCAATGCCCCGAAAGACGGCGATGCTTCGGCCTCGAAGCCCGGGCAGGCAAGCCTGAACGATCTGGAGAACCATTGGGCGAAAGCTTTGATTGAACGGGCCGTCGGTCTCGGCATCGTGAACGGCTATGAGGACGGCTCCTTCCGTCCGGACGGTCAAGTGAGCCGCGCCGAGTTTACGGTCATGATCAATCGGGCGCTCAAATGGGAAGAAGCTGCGAAAGATCCGGAACTGCCCTTTGCCGATCTCGACAGCATCCCGGAATGGGTCAGACCGAGCTTGGCGCAAGTGGCGGGCGCGAATGTGATCAGCGGCTATGAAGACGGAACCTTCCGGGCGGACCGCTCGATCAGCCGTGCCGAGCTGGCGGTCATGATCGTCCGGGCGTTGGGACTTCCGTTAGATCCGAATACGCAGCTGACCTTTGAGGATGCCGATCAAATTCCGCAATGGGCGCAATCGCACGTGGCTGCGGCGTTCCAGCTTGGGATGATCAGCGGAAGAACCCCTAACCTCTTTGCACCGAATGAGAGCGCAACCCGCGCGGAAGCGGTCACCCTCATTCTGGCCATGCTGAACCATGTCAAGTAATATCCCACTGTACAACCGATAATCGCATGATGACGGAGATGCCGGATGACCGGTATCTCCGTGATTGAAAAACTCCCTCCGCCTGTTAGCTGAGGGAGCCTTTATTATCCCATTCGTTCGATTAACCGCTTCGCTTTGTCGGTGACCCAGCTGTAATTGCCGCTGTGAATTTCCTTCAGGTTGACGAGCGAGCCGCCAATCCCAAAGCCGTAACATCCGGCATCGAGGAACTGCCTGATATTTTCCTCGTTGACTCCCCCGACAGCTACCATCGGGATGTGGCTCAGCGGTCCCTGGAGCTCTTTCAAATAGCCGATCCCAAGGCTCGCGCCGGGGAATATTTTAACGGCCGTCGCTCCCGCTTTCCATGCTTTCACGATCTCCGACGGTGTCATGGCCCCCGGAAATACCGGCACGCCTTGCTCCACGCCATACCTGATGACGTCCTCGTCCGTATTCGGCGTAACCAGATACGCAGCTCCGGCGGCAATCGCCTTCTTGGCGTCGTCCAGATCGATGACCGTTCCTGCACCGATATACATGCGCTCTCCTACACGATCCTGCAGTCGGGGGATGATGTCCAGTGCGCCAGGCGTATTCAAAGTCACTTCCATGGCCTTAATGCCGCCGTCGTACAGGGCGTCAGCCAAACGGTCCATATGCGTTTCCTCAACACCCCGGATAATGGCGATAATACGTGTTTGCTCAATCAAGGCAAGCCCTTGTTCTCGATTCATCTCATACACCTCGTCTTAGGATATAGCTGTATTATGCCATGTTTTTTTTGTATTGCAAACCAGGATTGCATGAGTGAGACCGTGCGTACCGCGCCGGAAGCCGGAAATCAAAATCTATTAAATATTTAATTGACAGCATTTTAAACATATAGTACTATCAAAAAAGTAATCGACAAAATTCGTGAACGTGGTTCTATAATGTAGAACGTTTACATGATTAAAATTTGGCACACTCCCATTCGACTTTCTAATATTCAGAACTATGTTCTATAATATAGAACAAATGGAATGACGAAGCAGGGGGCGGGGCAAAACTGAACTGCCGCGGTATTGTCGGAACAGAGTTCTATAATGTAGAACTACGGCTTGATATCAAATCTCTTGACATGTGTCTTCAATGAAATCGCTTTCAATATTATTGTTCATTTTGGAAAATATCAAAATGAAACATCCACGATGAACATCATTTAAATATTTAAGGGGGCGTTGGAATGAAAATCAGTAACCGTTTGAAAGTTGCAGTTGGAATGACGCTTGTCGCTTCTTTATTCGTTTCAGGGTGCGGAAATGGAAACGCTTCAGGCCAGAACGAAGGAAACGGGGAGTCAGCCAAGCCGGCCGCCGCGAAAGCGATTACAATCAAAGTGGCCAATTATTTCGCTCCTGACCATCCGCAGAACGTTGCGCTTCGGGAGAAATTCAAGCCGCTGGTTGAGAAAAATTCAGGCGGATCGCTCAAGGTAGAAATTTACGAGAATAACAAGCTGGGGGCAGAGAAAGAGTTTTATGACGGCATCCGCAACGGCTCCATCGAGATGGGGATTCCCGGCTTGATCATGCAAACAGAGATTGAGAAGCTTCAAGTAGGCGAGCTGCCATTCTTAATCGAAAGCTTCGCGCACGCTCAAAAGGTATTCCAAGGACCGATCGGCAAAGAACTGACGGTCGACCTTGAACAAAAGCACGGCGTTAAGGCTTTGGCCTGGAGTGCAAATGGCTTCAGAATGTTCTCCAGCAATCGTCCTATTAACCAGATGAGCGATTTCAAAGGTCTGCGCATGAGAATGCCGAACGCTCAAGTCTTCCTCGATCTTGGCAAATCACTCGGGATGAACGTAACGCCGCTGCCGCTTTCCGAAGTGTTCACGGCCTTGGAGCAGAAGGTTGTGGATGGACAGGACAATCCGCTTGCCAGCTTACGCGCTTCAGGGTATTACGAGGTTCAAACCGATGTGCTGGAATCCCAGCATATTTTCAGCCCGAACATGTACATCATCAGCAACAAGTTTTTCCAAAAGCTGACACCTGAACAGCAGAAGGTGGTTCAGGAAGCGGCTACGGCCTCTGCGGAGCATGAGTGGAAGCTGATGGAGGAAAGCTATGAAACGGATAAAAAATTCCTCCAGGAGCATAAAATCAAATTCACGACTCCGGATGACAAATTCCGCGATGAAATGAAAAAATCGGTTCAACCGATGTATGAGCAGTTCTATAAAAAGTATCCATGGGGCAAGGAAATCATCGAGAAAATTCAAGCCGAAGCTAAAGGTTTATAAAACCTGGGGCTTTTATGCCCCTTTTACCAGGTTAAGGAGGGTTTGAAGTCAGCATGTTTATTCGTTTGATTAATGGATTGACCGCCGCTTTTCTCGCTATTATGTCAATTTTGGTCTTTGGGAACGTCGTTTTACGTTATGCCTTTAACTCGGGGATTACATGGTCCGAGGAAATGGCCCGCTTCTTGTTCATTTGGCTCATATTGATCGGTGCGATCAGCACATTGAAAGACAATCAGCATCTGGGTGTCGATATGTTGGTTAAGCGGTTATCCAAAACGGGGAAAAAGATCGTTTACGTTGTGAGCAACGGAATCATCTTGTACATCTTATGGATCATTTTCTTTGGAAGCTGGGACATGACGATGTTGAATATGGATAACAAATCTCCGGCAACGGGGGTTCCGCAATCGCTCATCTATGGAACAGGGCTCGTGATGAGTTTTTGTATGGCTTTAATTATTTTAGGCAAGTTGTACCAGCTCTTTTTTGGCAAGGCGGATATCGATGAGTTGACTCAGGTACTGGATTCCGAAGAGCTGATTGGTGAAGCTGATGGCCATTCGGATCAAGGAGGTGCCGTGAAGTGACTATTGTTATTTTCTTGGGAGTTCTTTTAGGCGCTATGGCATTGGGTATGCCTATCGCGTTCGCGCTTCTCGCCAGCGGCGTGGCGCTAATGCTCCATCTGGATATGTTTAACAACCAAATTGTGGCGCAAAACTTGGTTAACGGCGCAGATAACTTTCCGTTAATGGCCGTTCCGTTCTTTATCCTGGCCGGCGAATTGATGAATGCCGGCGGCATATCCAAGCGGATTATTAATTTCGCTATGGCTTTGTTTGGACACGTTAAAGGTGGACTCGGGTATGTCGCGATCTTGGCGAGCGTCATATTTGCCGGGTTGTCCGGTTCCGCTGTCGCCGATGCTGCAGCGCTTGGCGCGATTTTGATCCCGATGATGGTGGCCGCAGGGTACGACCGCGCTCAATCCGGCGGCTTGATTGCTGCCAGCAGTATCATCGCGCCGATCCTTCCGCCGAGTATTCCGATGATTATCTTCGGCGTAACTGCAGGAGTATCGATTACGAAGCTGTTTATGGCGGGAATTATTCCCGGTTTATTGATTGCCGTTGTATTGACCATTTCCTGGTGGTCCATTACCCGTAAAGGGAATTTCAAAGTTCAGCCGAAGAAATCGTTTAAAGAAATTATGCAAGCTTTCCTGGCGGCCTCTTGGGCGCTCTTCCTGCCGGTGCTCATTATCGGCGGTCTTCGCGGCGGAATATTCACACCGACGGAAGCTGCGGTTGTGTCTGCTGTCTATTCTTTGATCGTAGGACTCTTTATATACAGAGAAATAAACTTGAAAAAAGTATACCACTTGCTGGTGGCCGCTTCCAAAACGACAAGTGTCGTCATGTTCCTTGCCGCCGCAGCGATGGTCTCTGCATGGTTAATTACGGTAGCGAACATCCCGGCCGAGCTCGCCGACGTGCTTGGGCCGTTGATTGAAAACAAAGTGCTGTTGATCCTGGCTATTAACTTGCTTGTGCTGCTTGTCGGAACGGCGATGGACTTGACGCCGACGATCCTGATTTTAACGCCGGTGCTCATGCCGATTATTGAGATGGCGGGTATCGACCCGATCTTCTTCGGATTGATCTTTATTCTGAATAACTGTGTCGGTCTATTGACGCCGCCTGTAGGAACGGTGTTGAACGTTGTAGCCGGTGTCGGCAAGCTGAGCATGGAGCAAATCATGAAGGGCGTCTGGCCTTTCCTGGTAGTGGAAACGCTGCTCTTGCTGATCTTGTCGTTGTTCCCGGATCTTGTGCTCATCCCGCTTGGCTGGTTCACCTAAAAAGCTTCAGGGTGCGACATAAACAATATTTTTTCAGGAGGAAACAGACAGAATGCGTAAGTTTAAAGTAGTCGTAACGGATTGGGAGTATGCAGATTTGCGGTTTGAAGAAAAAGTATTTCAAGCCTATGAAGAGATTGAACTCGTTCCGGCTCAGTGCAGAACGGAAGAGGATCTGATTCGGGTTTGCCAGGATGCCGATGCGTTGATCAATCAATATGCTCCGATTACGCGCAGAGTCATTGAATCCCTTCAAAATTGCAAGGTCATTACACGCTATGGCGTCGGTGTGAATACCGTTGATTTGGACGCTGCGACGGAAAAGGGCATTTGTGTAGCCAATGTTCCGGATTATTGTATGGATGAAGTATCGGATCATGCGCTCGCTTTGCTGTTAAGCTGGGCGAGAAAAATAACAGCGGCGGATCATCATGTGAAAAACGGCGTATGGGATTTCAAATTAACGCAGCCGATTTACCGCCTGCGTGAAAGAACGATCGGGTTGGTCGGATTCGGCCGAATTCCGCAAGCGCTGGCCGAGAAGGTCAAGCCTCTCCATCTTCGGGTTATCGCCTATGACCCGTTCTTCCCGGCCGATGTCGCCAAACAGAAAGGGGTGGAGCTGGTATCGCTGGATGCTCTTTGCGAGCAATCGGACTTTATCTCGGTTCACGCTCCATTAACTGCGGATACGAAAGGACTTCTCGGGGAAAAGCAGTTTGCGCTTATGAAGAAAGACGCGGTCGTGATCAATACCTCCCGCGGTCCGGTTATTGACGAGCAGGCATTAATTGCCGCGCTGGAGAAAGGGCAAATTGCAGGAGCCGCTTTGGATGTCGTCGAAGAGGAGCCGATCGCTTCCGATAACCCGCTTCTCCGGATGGAGCAAGTGATTCTGACACCGCACGTGGCCTGGTATTCCGAAGAATCGGCGGCCGAATTACGGGCGAAAGCGGCGATGGGCGTAGCGGACGTCCTGGTGTTCGGCGAATATCCGAAATATTTGGTGAATCATAAGGTGAAGGAACAAGGTAAGCTGGAGGCCAGCCAACCTGAAGCGAGATATGCAAAGCTAGTCTAGGTATTCATATAACTAATAAATAAAGGCGGGGTTATCAATGAAACAATGGATTAAACGCAGTATGATCGCTCTAACAATTCCAAGCTTGCTGCTGGCTACCGCTTGCGGCGCATCAGGACAAGACGGCCAGGCCGCCGGCAAGCAGCCGGAAGGAAAAGTGCGCATACTCAAGTCGGGTATCGGATTCAACGAAGATCATTCTCAGGCGCAAGGTCTTATTAAATTTGCGGAAATCGTCGAGAAAAACAGCGGCGGCAGAATCAAAGTACAAAACTACTTCTCGTCCCAGCTTGGTGACGATATGAAAATGATGGAAGCCTTAAAAGCGGGAACGCAAGAGCTTACAATGCCTTCCACGTCGCCGATCAGCAACATGGTGAAAGAGTTCGGGATTTTCGATTTCCCATTCGTTTTCAACAACGAGCAGGAAGCCTATGCCGTACTGGATTCTCCATTCGGACAAAAGCTGTTGGATAAGCTGCCTCAGCACGGACTCATCGGACTCGGTTACTGGGAGAACGGCTACCGGAACTTGACGAACAGCAAGCGGCCTGTTGCAACGGTAGAAGACTTCAAGGGGTTAAAGATCCGCACGCTGCAAAATAAAGTGCATTTGGAAGTGTTTGGCGCATTAGGCGCGAATCCGGTGCCGATGCCGTTCTCCGAGGTGTTTACCGGTCTGGAGAGCAGGACGGTTGACGGGCAGGAAAATCCGATTGCAGCCATTGAATCCAGCAAATTTTACGAAGTACAAAAATACTTAAGCTTGACGAATCACGTGTATACGCCGTTTGTTTTCTTAATGAGTAAGAAGATTTGGGATCAGCTGACGCCTGAAGACCAAAAAATGTTGAAGGATGCCGCAGCTGAAGCGGGTAAATACCAAAGAGCGCTCAACATTGAACAAAACAAAAAGTCGTTAGAATCGCTTAAAGCGAAAGGTATGCAAGTGAATGACATTTCTCCTGCGGAAAAAGAGAAAATTCAACAAATCGTGAAGCCGGTCGTTGATAAATTTGCCAAGGAATTCGGCGAGGACGTTGTGAAGGAAATGTACGATGGCGTTCAAAAGGCCCGCAACAAATGAGCATCATTGAAGAGCTTCTAAGCGACATCCCGCTTCCCAAAATGGTGAAAGTTAAACAGCATTTTCACGCACCCGAGCTGCCGGACGTTCCGGCAGCAGTTCGGGAAGCATTGGCATCGAGGGACGTGTTGTCAAGAATCAGCTCCGGGGACCGGGTAGCCATCGCCGTCGGCAGTCGGGGCGTCGCAGATCTTCCGATTCTTACGCGGGAAGTGGTGTCAGCCGTTAAATCGGTTGGAGGAAACCCGTTTATCGTACCGGCGATGGGGAGTCATGGCGGCGCTACGGCCGAGGGACAGACCGAAGTGCTGGAAGAGCTTGGCGTAACGGAGTCTTATGTTGGGGCCCCGATCGTTTCCAGCATGGAGGTTGTCGAATTGGGGAAGCTGGACAACGGACTTCCCGTTTATATTGACAAGCATGCGTACGAGGCCGACAAAATTATTGTCATCAACCGGATCAAACCGCATACCGCTTTTCGGGGACCTGTAGAAAGCGGCCTGATGAAGATGATCACGATCGGGCTGGGCAAACAAAAGGGTGCCGAAGCGGCTCATGCCTACAGTTTTAAATATATGGCCAAGCATGTGCAGGAAATGGCCCAGATGGTCATCGAGAAGACGCCGCTTATTTTCGGACTGGGATCGATAGAGAATGCTTATGATCGTCCCGCGCGGATTGTCGCTGTACCGGCTGAAGCGCTGTGGGAGGAAGAGCCGAAATTGCTGCTTGAAGCCAAATCGCTCATGCCCAGAATCATGTTTAACCCCCTGGATGTTCTCATTGTCGACGAAATCGGGAAGGACATTTCCGGTGACGGCATGGATCCGAATATTACGGGGCGTTACGCTACTCCCTATGCCAGCGGCGGTCTGGAAGCGACAAGAATCGTAGTTCTCGGCCTGACGGAGAGAACGCATGGCAACGCGAACGGATTGGGGATGGCGGACATGACCACCCGCAAGGCGTTTGATTCTATCGTGTGGGAAAAAGGCTATGCCAATGCGCTGACAAGCACGGTGGTAGCCCCCGTTAAAGTGCCGATGATCTTCGATACGGAGAGTCTTGCCGTCAAGGCCGCGATTAAAACCTGCAATACTTTTGACATGACGAAAGCCCGTGTGGTCCGGATTCACAACACGCTTGAGCTGAAGGAAATTTGGATTTCCGAAAGTTTGCTGGAAGAGGCCAGAGGGCAAGAAGCGATTGAGATCGCAGGAGAACCGGAAGGTCTTTTCTAACCGCATCGTTCTTGTTCTTTGAGAGTCCCTATATGGCATTTATCATTGGCAATTTGTTATCGTGTACGCTAGGATTTTTTATTTCAACTATGCTAATATTTAATTGACACGAAAATCCTAATGAGGGAAAAAATTCATGCCTATTATTCAGTCGATAGAACGCGCTCTGCGCATCCTGGATTTATTTGATGAGAACGAAACGGAATTGAAAATTACAGAAATCAGCGAACGAATGGGGCTTAGCAAAAGCACGGTGCATTCCCTGTTAAAGACGCTTCAGCTGTATCGTTATATCGAGCAAAATCCTGAGAATGGCAAATACAGGCTCGGGATGAAGCTGTTTGAACGAGGTAATTTTGTCATCAGTCGTTTAGACATTCGGACGGTGGCCAAACGTTTTTTGGTTCATTTATCCGAACGGACAGGCCAAACGACGCATTTGGTTATCCTGGATGGCAAAGAAGGGGTATACATTGACAAGGTAGAGGGAGAACAGGCGATGATTCTCTCCTCCCGGATCGGCCGCCGCATCCCGCTGCACGCCACTTCCGTAGGCAAAGTGTTCCTGGCTTTCAAGTCTAAGGAAGAGCTGGCCAAGCTGTTGGACGGCTATGACTTCTACGAGAAAACGGTGAATACGATCACAACGAAGGAACGGTTAATGGCGGAGTTGGATGAAATTCGCCGTCAAGGCTATGCGGTGGATAATCAGGAATATGAGCCGGGTGTGCGCAGCGCAGGAGTCCCCATCTATAATTATGCGGGCGAGGTCGCTGCCGCGATTAGCATCACGACTACGATCGCTCGTGTGGATGACAAGGCTTTCGAACAACTGATTCCCCTGCTGGTTCAGGTAGGCCAGGAAATATCGGAACGAATGGGGTATGGCATCTTAAACTAATGGACATGCGGGGGGACTCCTAAAGAGCTCCCCTTTGTTTATCCAATAACAGCTTAACCCCATGTATGGAAAGGAGAATCCTATTGAGCTGGTTTCATCATCTTAAAATTTCTTTGAAATTTATGGTTTGTTTTGCGCTTGTGTTGATCATTTTACTGGCTACGGGTGTATTGGGACTGACGAATAGCCATAAAATCAACAATAATCTTGTGGATATTTATGAAAACAAGCTGATCACGATTAAGGATTTGGGAGAAATTTCCAGTTCTTTTCATAGAATCAATACGCATCTTGGCAACTATTTGCTAACTGCCAATTTGGACGAACGCATAAAGTCAAAAGAAAAGATGATGGAAAACCAGAAGCATATCGATCTTTTACTGGAAAATATGGCTTTGCGGCCTTTGCCCGAGGAATACGTCAAGGAGCTTGAACTGTTCAAAGGCTTATGGGTCAATTACTCCGAGAAGGGCAACAAAGTGACCGAATTGGCGGATCAAAACCAGAAGGCCAGTGCTCAGCTTATTTACGAGAAGGAAATGCTGAATAAGGTCGAAGGCATCGATCAAACGTTTCACAACTTTATCGAGCTGAATAAAGAGGAAGCGGAGCAGTCTTATTTAAGCTCCTCTGCCATGTATAAGAAAGTTACGGCTATTTCCATCGGATTTATCGCAGGCTCCTTTCTTATTTCCATCGCGCTGGGCTATATCATTACGTCTTCTATGGTGAATCCGATCAAGGAACTTCTTCGCAAGTTCCAGCTGATGGGATCCGGCGATCTGTCAGCGCCTATTTCCATTCAGCGCAAGGATGAGCTCGGCCAATTGGCACTAGCCTCCGAACAGATGAGACAGAGCATAGCTTCTATTATTAATCAGGCCCAAAACTCGGTCTCAACCTTATCCGACGTGTCGGACAAGATCAAACAATCGGCGATTCTGACCGGGAATTCTTCCCAGTTTATTCTTCAAGGGCTGCAGCATTCTACCGAACGGTTCAAGCACCAATCCGAGATGGTTTCGGGCGACGCAGCCATTGTGAAAGAAATGTCCATGGGCTTGCAGCAAATGGCCGGCGACGTCGACCAAATGAACCGCCGTGCACTCGATATGGAAACGGTGTCCGCCCAAGGGGATGTCGCCGTTCGCGACGCGATCGATAAGATGAACGGACTTCAACAGCAAGTAATGCAATCGACCGAGTCCGTTCGGAATTTGGCTCAGCTGTCGAAGGATATCAACCAGGTGATCACGACGATCATGGAGATTGCGGAAGAAACCAATCTGCTCGCTCTCAACGCGTCGATTGAAGCGGCTCGGGCGGGTGAAGCGGGTCTCGGCTTTGCTGTGGTTGCCAGTGAAGTGAGGAAGCTTGCCGAGAACAGCAGGAGCGCGGCCGATCGTGTGCGAATGGACATCGGCAAAATGCAGGCAGGCACGTTGACTGTCGTGAATTCCATCCAAATTTGGGCGGCTGAGATTTTGGACGGCCAGGAGAAGGTGGAGAACGTTAGTCTGGCTTTCCAAAACATTCGCGATTGGGTGTATAAAATGAACAGCTCCATTCAAGAGGTGTCGGCCAACATCGAAGAATTGGCTGCCGGGAGCTATCAAATCGATCAATCGATGCGAAGAATCGAAAATTTCTCGGTGGAGGTATCCGATTCGACGGAAAGCTATGCGAACACATCGGGGGAACAGGTGAAATCGATGAACGAAGTGATTGTTTCCATCGAGTCGATATTGGCCATATCCGAGGAATTGAATAAGGCAACAAGCCGCTTTACCGTCTCTCCCCAAGGATGAAGGAAATTCGCCGGAGCGGAGTCTAGGACGACATTTTAATTTGGAGGTTTAGTGATGGCGACAATGAAAGCAGGACTCTTTCTCGGCGCAAAAAACGTTCAGGTAGGCGAATTGGAAAAACCGTCACCCAAGCAAGGGGAAGCGTTGATCAAAGTAGCTTATGCCGGAATATGCGGAACCGATATGATGATTTATGCCGGCAGACATCCAAGAGCAAAGGCCCCGTTAGCGATGGGACATGAATTTTGCGGTGAAATCGTCGAAATTGCGGGCGACAGCGCTTTTGTTCCGGGTGAGCGGGTCGTGATCGAGCCGACGCTTAGCTGCGGGACTTGCGAAGCTTGCTTGGCAGGCCAAACCCATGTATGCAAAACGCTGCGGCTTATCGGCATTGACGGCCACGGCGGGTTTGCCGAATATGTTGTCGTTCCATTAAACAGACTGCACCGCATTCCGGAAAGCTTGTCGGATGCGCATGCCGCGTTGACGGAGCCACTGGCTGTAGCTGTTCATTCGGTGCGCCGTTCCAACATGAAAGTTGGCGACCGGGTTGTTATTTTGGGAGGCGGCCCCATTGGTCTGATGATCGGCATGGTGGCGAAGCTGGCGGGCGCCCGCGAAATTATCGTGTCGGACATTAGTCCTTATCGGCTGTCCAAGGCGAAGGAGCTTGGATTTGTAGCGTTGGATGCCAAGACCGCGAATGTTGGGGAAGAAATCCGGACGATTACCCAAGGAGTAGGGGCGGACATCGTATTTGAAGTTGCCGGAACACCCGCTACCGTGAGCCTGATGGTGGAAGCCGTCAGAATTCAAGGTCAGGTCGTCGTGGTCAGCTTGTTCAAGCAGCCTCCGGCTGTAGATTTGGCCAGCATGCACTTTAAAGAAATTTCCTTGACGACAACTCGATGCTACAGCACGGGGGATTTTGAAACGGCGATTCAATTCATGGCGAAAGGAATGCTTGATATCTCGCCGATGATTTCACATGAGCTTAAGCTGGATCAAGTTGCACAGGGATTCGAGTACATGGAAAATCCGGATCAATCGTTGAAAGTATTAATTCAACCTTAAGTAGGATGAAAGAGATCTAAACAGGTATGGCCGGGCCCTATTCGCGGGGCTCTTTTTTTTTATACAAGCCCATTAATTACCGGAGTGGAAGCAAAAAAATGCGCTTTTTCCACAATTGTCCAAACAATACGTACACTAGCCGTCTCAACTCCTCGTTACTGCCATAATATAAAGCATATTAGACTATGACCAGTTGAGGTGTCCGAATGACAAATGAATTCAATCCGCGGGACCCTGTTGCGAAGCCGAAATTGTCCGTCGTCATTCCAGCCAGGAACGAGTCGACAACGATTGCCTATGTCATAGAGGAGGCCAGGAGTGTTCATCCTGAATCGGAGGTCATCGTTGTTGTCAACGGAGCAACGGACAGAACGGCGGAAATTGCCGCACAGATGGGGGCTAAGGTGATCCGCTATTCGGCGGCGCTTGGACACGATGTCGGGCGAAGCTTGGGAGCCAAGGAGGCCAGGGGCGATATTATCCTATTCCTGGATGGCGATATCGTGATTTCTACCGATCTGCTCACTCCGTTTGTCCAAGCGGTAGAGAATGGGGCTGACGTCGCTTTAAACAAATACCAAGGCCGTGTGAATACGAAAAATGTGCATAATGTCGTTTTATCGAAGCGGGTGTTAAACGCTTTGCTTTCGTCATCCGAACTGGGCGCTTCGTCCATGACAACGATCCCGCACGCCATTAGCCGAAAAGCGCTGCGTGTCATTGGCTGCGACAATTTAGCCATCCCTCCCAAAGCTCAAGCGATAGCCCTGACAAGCGGACTTCATGTCGCGCAGGCATGCTTTGTAGATGTCGGGAAGGTCAATCCTAAACGAAGGAAATCCCCTGATCCACTCTCGCAGCTCATTGTGGGGGATCATCTTGAAGCCATTCATTGGCTGTTTAGTCAAAGCGATTCTCGTGCTAACCGTTCGGATCTCGGAAGGCAGCGGGAAAGGGTGAGAGATTAGCATGAAGATCATACCGAAAAAAGCAGCTGTAAAAAAAAAGCGGCCCTTACGCAAACCCGTTGCGGAAAAGAGCGTAAACTCCCGGAAAAAAAAAGCTTGGGACAAAGGGGCTTATGCGGCAGGATGCCGTTCGGTCGGATGGTTCTGGCCTAAATCGACCGACGGGGAACCGCCGGAGAACATTCAATGGGAGCGCAGAATCAATGTGCGCTGGGCCAAATGGTTTGGGAAGTATGCATTCAGACGCGTGCCCCAGTTAAGCTACCCTCTCGCGTGCAGACGGTTCATTCGCGGTTTTTGCGAAACGGCAAATATCGATATAAGTTCGGATCTGTTGCTTCCGACAACCAAGTCGGTCTGTTGCGTACTTACGGTAAAGAATGAGGCTGCTACGTTGCAAGCTCAATTAAATGAGCTTAGGCGTCTTCCGTTTGAAGAAATAATTGTAGTTGTTAACGGGTCTACGGACAATAGCTACGAGGTTGCCCGCAATCATCCCGTCCAGGCAACGGTCGTTCATTTCGATTCGGCGCTTGGTTACGATGTAGGGAGAGCGGTCGGAGCCAGAATGTCACATTCCGAGATGATATTGTTTTTGGACGGGGACATGACGATTCGGGTGGATCTGCTGCTGCCGTTTATTTATGAGATTGAAAAGGGGGCGGACGTCGTTCTGAACCCGATTTCGTCCCTGCTGCCGACATTCGAACGAAGGGATTCCGTCTCTAATATCAAACAGTTTTTAAATATATGTTTGGGAAGGCGGGATTTGCATGCGGATTCGCTAACCGCCGTCCCCCATGCGCTTTCACGACGTGCGATCGAAAAGCTGGGAACCAGCGTACTGGCTGTCCCTCCTGTTGCGCAGGAGAGGGCCGTTCGTTTAGGACTGTCCGTTGTCCGTTCGCCGGTTACGGTCGATGTGATTACCCGCAACCGGCTCCGTAAACAAAATGTCGGGTTAGGAAACCGCGTTGAGCATCTCATACTCGGGGACCATCTGGAAGCCCTTCATGAGCTAATGGGTAATTTCGGTCCGCGGCTGCACTTTCCCGACTCCATGCGACAACGTCACCTCATCGAGGAAGGAGTCGACGAAAGTGTCTAAAACAAGTATAATCATTCCCGTCCATATGGCGAAGGAGCTTCTCGGAAAATGCATCGCCTCCATTCGCAACCATACGGACATTCCGTATGAAATCATCGTCATTGACAATGGATCGAATGATGGTACGGACGAATATTGCCGCAAGGAGCGTATAACTTTTGTTTCATTGCCGTGGAAGCATGCCGTTTCCGATGCCTGCAACCTTGGTTTAAGATTGTCAACCGGAGAGAATCTGCTTCTGTTGAAACACGATGTCCTGGCTTCACGCAAGTGGTTGTCCGGTATGCTTCAAGGTTTGAACAGTCAGGACGATATCGGTATCGTCCGCCCTTCGTTGACCCCAATCCAAATCCATCAAAACAAGCATGTCGCGGATGAGGATGTGTTGGAGCGTTGCATCTTGTTCAAGCGGGACTTGCTCAACAAAATTGGCTTCCTTCAGACCCCGCAGTTGTTTGCCGATCGTGTGTTTCATGATTATTGTTCCCGCGCAAGCCAAGCCGGGTATCAATTGATGATTGCCGGAAAGGTGAAATTAAATCCGGATTCCACCATCGAACGGGTTGCTGCACATACGCCATGAGAAAAAAAAAGGAAACGGCGTGTGCCGTTTCCTTTTCATACGAAATCCCATACCTTGCAAAGAAAGCAGTCGTGCGTAAGGAGGGAAGCATATTTGAGGATATACAAAATATTTTTTTTGAATCATCTCTCCTGCTATATCAACAGCTTGGCAGATACGTTATGCCAAATGGGCCATCAAGTATATTACCAATCTTCGTGGGATATGAGAGAGATTGAAGCGGGAATTGATTATTATAAGCCGGATCTGTTAATTACCGTAGGCATCGACAAACCGGTATTCAATCCTGCCCTGAACGTCATACCGGCTTTGTGTGAAAAATACGGACTGCTGCACATTTATTGGGCGACGGAAGACAAAATCCATTTCGACGCCATATCGCTGCCGTTTGTTCAACGCATCAAGCCGGACATCGTCTGGACCATTCATCCGGAATGCGTACCCAAATACCGCGAGCTGGGAATGGGCTCGGAATATTTCAATTTTGCTCTTAATCCGCGCTTGTTTCCTCCTAAACCGGAAAGCGCCGAAGAAGTATACGATGTCTCTTTTGTCGGCACGACACATTTGGAAACCCGAACCTTCCGATACGATAGTCTGAAGCAATTATTATTTCCGCTTATTCCGACCGAAGTGGAGATCAACGTTTGGGGAAACAACTGGTTGGAGAGCAGGGAATTTCAAGAAAAGGAATTCGGCGCTTCCGTACCGCTTCATCGTTATCATGGTTTTTTGCCGTACAAGGACACGGCGGACATTTATCACAAAAGCAAAATTATGCTCGGTGTTCAGAACGCCCAAGATCAAGTCACGCAGCGCACATTTGAAATTTTAGGCACCGGCGCCTTTATGATAGCCAGCCGAACGGAAGAATTGGAGAGTCTGTTTGAGGATAAGAAAGAACTCGTTCTCAGTTCCGGCGAGGAAGAAACCGTAGAGCTTGTGCGCTATTATTTGAGTCGTCCGGAAGAACGGATGCTCATTGGCAAGCAGGCGCGTGAGAAAGTCATGGCTAACCATACGTTTGCTCATCGGATGGAGAACGTTTGGCCCGCGATTCATGAATCTTTAATGGAAAAAAGGAGAGTTCGTCGATGATTGAATTAGTTCCGCTGGTGCGTCAATTTCAGTCCATGAAGCAGGACATCTTGCAAGCGATGGCCGATACCATCGATTCGGGTAAATTTATTCTCGGCCCGAACGTTCAACGTCTGGAGAGCGATATCTCCGCTTATTTGGAAGTGTCTGACGCGATCGGCGTTGCTAACGGGACGGACGCTCTGGTACTTACGCTGGATGCTTACGGGATCGGGCCCGGTGACGAGGTCATCACGACTCCCTTTACGTTCTTCGCTTCGGCAGAGGCCGTTTCCCGTGTCGGCGCTACCCCCGTGTTCGCCGATATTGATCCGCAAACTTATAACATTGATCCGGCCCGTATCGAAGAAAAAATAACGCCGGCAACTAAGGCCATTATTCCCGTTCACTTATTCGGACAGCCTGCAGATATGGACGAAATGATGAGCATCGCGAACAAGCGCGGATTAGTGGTGATCGAAGACGCATGTCAAGCGTTCGGAGCCGAATATAAGGGAAGACGCGTGGGCAGCATCGGTCACGCGGCATGTTTTTCCTTCTTTCCAACCAAAAACTTGGGTACGATCGGCGACGGGGGCCTGATTACGACTTCTGATAAAGAGGTAGCGCAGCGAATCCGCCGGCTCCGTCAGCATGGCAGCAATAAAAAATATTATCATAGCGAGATCGGCTATAACAGCCGGTTGGATGAGCTTCATGCCGCCATCGTCCAGCTTGCTTTATCGAAGATCGATTCGTGGAATAAGGAACGGATGCGTCTGGCAGTCCGTTACCGGGAAGCGTTCAAGGATCTTCCGTATTTGCGCGTAGGCCCGGAACCGCAGGACCGGTCGCACATCTACCATTTATTTTGCATACAGTCCGAACACCGGGATCAACTGCAGGAAGCGCTGACTCGCAAGGATATACAGAGCGGCGTTTATTACCCGCGTCCGCTTCACCTTCAAGAAGCCTATGCGTCTCTCCATTACGGACCCGGTGCATATCCCGTATCGGAACGATTGTCGGAGCAGCTGCTCGCTTTGCCGATGAGCCCCTTCCTTTTAGAGAGCGAGCAAGACCAGGTAATCGACGTATTAATCGGCTTAAAAGGAGAATTAAAGCCATGATGGGGTTTGGTATAATCGGCTGTGGACGAATATCCGACAGGCATATCGCTTCGCTTGCCAAATGCGATCGCGCCCGACTGGCAGCCCTTTGCGACGTTCGGGTGGAACGCATGGATGAAATTGAACAGGAGTATAGGAAGCTTTCGGGTTCGAAATCGGAGGTAGCCAAATATCAGGACCTTGCCGAACTGCTGCAGGATGCAAGCGTTCAAACGGTCATCATCGCCACTCCTTCCGCGCTGCACGCCGAATTGGCCAAAGCGGCGATTGCGAAGGGAAAGCACGTCATTCTTGAGAAGCCGATGGCCCTTTCCCTTCGCGATGCGGATGAGATCGTGAAGCATGCGGAGCTGCATCAGGTTTGTGTGCACATGTGCCACCAATTGAGGTATAAGCCGATCATGAAGCGGTTGAAGCAGCTCATAGATGCCGGGGCTATGGGCACTCTTTATCTGGGCGTTATCTCCATGAGGCTGCAAAGATCGCAGGCCTATTACGAAGCGGCCCCGTGGAGAGGAACATGGGATCAAGACGGCGGCATGCTGCTCAACCAGGGCATCCACCTCGTCGATCTGATGCAGTGGTTCATGGGGGATTACAACCAGGTGTTTGGCAGTATGCTCCGCGGTCCATTGCCCAAGCAAACGGAGGACGTTGCTGCCGGAATCGTTAAATTTAACAATGGCGCAATCGGCATCATTGAAGCGAACACCTTGACTTACCCGAGCAATTATGACAACAGCATCACGCTCTTCGGAAATAAAGGAACGGTATGTATCGGAGGAATCGGGCTCAACGAGATACGCAAATGGTCGTTTGACGATCCAACGCTCGAAGCTCCAGCCGGGAGCAACGATTCGGATGAGCACCTTCTCATGTACGAACAGTTTATTCAAGCCGAGGAAGGAAACGCAAACGCCATGGTCATTCATGCCTCCGAAGGGAAGAAGGCGCTCGAGCTCATATTTGCGTTGTACGATTCCGTTCGAACGCAACAAGCCGTACAGGTACCCTTAACCTCATTTTCTACAGGGATGATGGCGAATGAGGAGGGATGGCAATGAAAAATACCTTTGGTCATGTGCTCGTGACAGGAGGAGCAGGCTTTATCGGATCTCAGCTTCTGCGCAAGCTGCTTCCGATTTCGCAAAGCGTGACGGTGATTGACGACTGTTCAACGAGCAGGCGGGAGAACCTTCCCGTCTCGGAACGGCTGACGTTCATTGAAGCTTCCTATGTGGATGAACAGCTGTTGGAGCGGGTATTGCCCCGAACCACTCATATTTATCACTTGGCTTGCAGGAATTTGGTCAAGTCCGCGCAAAATATGGACGACGATTTGCACGTCAATTTATATGGAGGATACTTGCTGTTGAAAAAAGCGAAGGAAGCCTGCCCGCACTTGCAGCGTTTCGTGTATACGTCGACAGCATCGGTTTACGGGAATGCCGACGTTCTTCCAACACCCGAGAGCTGTTACCAGACGTCGGTTCCTTATGCAGCCAGCAAATTTTCCATGGAGCATTATTGTCAAGTTTTTCACCATATGTATCAAATGCCCATATTGGTTCTCCGGTTGTCTAACGTCTACGGGCCCGGTCAATTAACGACGAACCCTTACTGCGGGGTGGTGGCCAAATTTTTCGAGGCGGCCGCTCAGGGTCAGCCCTTCATGATCTATGGCGACGGTACGCAAACGCGGGATTACACGTACGCCGATGATGCCATTGATGCGCTTCTGACTGCAGGGCTTCATACAGGCGCTATAGGAAGGGTGTTTAATGTCGGAACGGGAGAGGAGACGAGCGTGAACCGGTTGGCCGAAATCATATCGGACATAAGCGGCTTGTCCTCCCCGCAGCTGGTCTATCATCCGAAGCGGGCCGTGGATGTCGTTTACCGTCGCTGTCTGGATGCCGATTATCTGCGCCGTACCTTAGGCTGGGTGCCTAAGACCGGATTGGCCGAGGGTCTGCGAAAGACAAAAGAGTGGATAAAAAGGGGGAACCGTTCCGAATGAAAATCTTTCACGGAACGATTGAGATTGCCGGGCAAATGGGGATTCTGAGCGGAGAGCAAAAAAAAAGAGGACATTTGGCTGCAGGCTACAACATCTTTCATTCCTATTTGGGCTACAAGGATCATCTCGTGAATACGAACCCGGATGAAATTCAAAAGACGCATAAGCACATCGTAAATTTCTTTGATCAGTTTCATTTCCATTACGCGACCAGTCTTCTTCCCGATTATCAGGATCTCGAAATCATTAAGCATAAAGGCAAAAAAATGATCATGCATCATTGGGGAAACGACATCCGATTTCATGATAGGGCACGAGTTCATAATCCGTATGTGTATACGGGCGATTCTCCGGCAAATGAAGTGATACACCACCGATTGACCCAAATCAGCCGGTATGTGGACGAAGCGATCGTACAAGATTATGAGGTTTACGCCTATGCCCAGCCTTATTATAAGAAAGTTCATGTCGTGCCGATCTCCATCGATCTTACGCCAATCGTTCCGTTTTACCCTAAGAACGATGTCAAGAGGCCGCTCATTCTTCATGCGCCGACAAACCCCGAATTCAAGGGGACGATGGCCATCGAAGCGGCGATTCAGGAACTGCAGAAATCGTACAGCTTTGAATATCGGCGTATTCAGCACTTGAATCATGAAGAGGCGATTCGGCTTTACCGGGAGGCCGACCTGATCGTCGACCAGATTCGCTGCGGCTCCTACGGCTTGCTTAGCGTTGAAGCGATGGCGCTGGGGAAACCGGTTATTGCCTATATTCGGAACGATATCGTCGCTCAGTTTCCTTCTCAGCTGCCGATTATGAATGCGAACCCGGATAATGTGCTCACAGCTATTCAGTCATTTCTCGAGAACCCCGCGCTTCGAGTGGAGAGGGGCTTGCAAGGGCGGGAGTATGCAGAAAAATATCATGCCAAGGAAGTTGTGGTCGATAGGCTGGAGCAGATTTATGATAACCTGCCTTCTTAATGGAGGGAAATGGAGGATTAACAGTGGACTCCCTAGAGAAATCCATGTTTTTTATTCCTAATCGCTTATTTGTCCAGGACAACGAGATGTACGTTTCCTTTAATATAGCGGGAATCCCCTCGGATATGGAAGTCACCTCGATGATTTTGTACGTCCCTTTACCTGAGGTGAGCTCGGAGGTGCGTCTCGATTTGCACGAAATCGTCGCAGCGTGGGATGAGCAATCGGTTACGCATGTCCGTCCTGTCTATACGCAAGCAAGAAGCAAAGGTTATTTTTGTTCCGAAACGAAGGAAGGCAGCTTTGCGCTGGAACATCTTGCTCATCCTTGGCGCAGTCACAGCTTGGAAAACCATGGGATATATGTGCGTGTACACAGCCTTGATCCGGTATTGTTGTCCGAAGAACACCCGCCCTACCTCATCGTAAAAACAGTTTAATACGAGATCAGCATGCAAAAGAGCCGCCGGATGGCGGCTCTTTGCGATGCGAGAAAATCAGTAGCTAATGCCGGGGTAATTGATTTTCTGATATAGACCTTTAACAAACAAATAGAGCTGGATATAACCTGCGAGATCATTCCTATAGATCGATTCCAGCGTCTGATTCTGAAATTGATACACAAGGAACGATTCGTTCATATAGCTGTTTTGATCTTCCAAGCCCCGATTAAAGTAATCGAGATGATGCGTATCGTTATACATCAAGCCTTTGCCCCAGGTCACCTGGATGCCTGTTTTGAAATATTGGGCAAATAAGCAAGCATTGTTTATCCAACCGGCATCAAAGCTGGAATTTCCACTATAGTTGGAGTGCAGGGCTGTCACGTGGAACCCCAATACCTGCCAATCGATAACGCCGCCGGAGCCATAATTGGGCAGCCACATACTAAGAAGCTTCTTCGCATGGATGGCAGCGTTAATCCATTTCACAAGCATTTCATCATCGCCGTCAATCACTTCCCTTTGCCATAAAAATCCTCTTAATTCCAGCTTATCATGAAGATGAGAATGTTCCCGCCAACGGTTCAGCAGCTGATCCAGCCACCATTGGATAGCGGTTAGACGGTTGATGTCCGACTCGAAATCAAGATTACGCCCTTGAACGACGCCGAAGCTTCTCTGGAAGGGATGGGGATAAGGAAAAGAAATCCAAACATCCATTTTGTCGTTTCCGGATAAACGATGCAGGGCATGCAAATTTGCTTCAGGGGCAAACAAAGCATCAATCCAGCTCAGCCAATCCGTCATGTCCGAAGGCTCGGCAAAGCCGATAAACAACGGATGGATGGAATGACTTTCCCGGGCCTGGTATCCATTGAAAATAAACCCTTTGAACATGCTGTCGATCGGTTGTCCGTTTAGTATATAACCTGTGTAGTACTTCAGCTGCTCGTCACTCCATTTGAGCGGGGTGCCGTTTAAGAAATCTCCGCATGGAATCATGCATACCTGATTGCGTAAGTCGTAAGCGCTCGGCGATAAGTATCCGCTTGAGGATGTTGGAACCATCTTTTCACTCCTAATTTTATAAGGTTTGTATTGATATTAAATAGTATGTTTCTAAAAATGTTGATGACCTACACAACAAACCATTTTTTACGAGAGTACAGGCGATTATTGTTAGACTTGAATAAATTCTAGTATTGATTAATTATCCATAACTTCGTGAAGGAGGCAACATATGATCATTGTTCATGCGCCGACAGAGATAGCGGGGCAGATGAGGGCGTTGGTAAGCGGCTTAAGGCAAGCTGGGTATAAGGCAAACGGATACAATTGGTTCCAATCCTACTTGAATTATATCGGCAGCGTGATCAATACGGATGCCTATGAATTAATTAAACTGATAGACCCGCTGGTGAACTATGTAGATTTGTTTCATTTTCATAACGGCAACACCTTTGTCGCCAATAACTATGATGTGCCGCTTATTCACGAGAGAGGGAAGAAAATGGTGATGCATCATTGGGGGAATGACGTCCGGACGGTCAAGGGCGCCTTAATGATGAATCCTTATCCCATTCCCCCCAGCTATGCGACGGATGAAACGATACACGAGAACCTGACATTTTTAAGTAAATATATGAAACACGCGATTGTGCAGGACTACGAGATATATCCGTATGTCACGGATTATTACGAACATGTTCATGTGCTTCCTCTCGTTTGCGACTACCAGAAATTTCCTTATATTTATCCATCGCCGGGTAATCTCAATCCGGTTATTATTCACGCTCCTACGAATAGGGAATTTAAAGGATCGTACTATATTGAGAAGGCGGTAGGGGAACTGAAGCTAACCCATAACTTCACCTACTTTGCCGTAGAAAACATGAGCCACCAGCAAGCGATGAAGTCGTATTTGAACGCCGATATTATCGTGGATCAAATTTTATGCGGCACCTACGGCATGCTTAGCGTCGAAGCGATGGCCATGGGAAAAGTGGTTGTAGCTTACGTAAGGGAAGATGTCAAAAGCAAATTTCCTCCGGATCTGCCGATCGTGGTAGCCAATCCCGACACGATTCGCGATGTGCTCCTTCATCTTCTTCATAACCCTGAACTTCGCCATAGTATCGGAAAAGCAAGCCGGGCTTATGTCGAGAAGTATCACAGCGTAGAACATGTAATCCCCAAGCTGCTTGAGATTTATTCGAAAATCCAGTAAGCGCCGTTGGAAATTGTCCGGCATGCGCATCCAGATGAGGATTGAAAAGGAGACAATATCCATGGATCAAGGACAGCAAATTAGTTATGGGAAAAACGTAACGACCGGCCTTCATGTTGTCATCGAACCGGATGTCACGATAGGGGACGATGTAACGATCGGAAACCATGTGGTCATTAAAAGCGGTACGCAAATCGGCAGCGGCGTTCAAATCGGCGATTTGTCCGTACTCGGAAAGGGCCCAGCGTCCAACAAAAAAATGGCGCTGAAGCCGGCTGCAGACCTGCCTCCGCTTCTCATTGGCGATGATGTGAAAATCGGCTGCGGAGTCGTTATCTATGCCGGGGTAGCCTTGGAGAACGATGTTCTTGTCGGGGATATGGCCAGTATTCGAGAACGCGTTACGGTTGGGGAGAGCAGCATTATTGGTCGAAATGTCATTGTCGAACCGAAGACGACGATAGGGAAACGTGTCACCGTCCAAACCTCATCTTACATTACAAGCGACATGATTATTGAGGATGATGTGTTTATCGGTCCCTGCTGCTCGACCGCCAATGATAAATATATGGGACGGGGCAACTATCATCACCAGGGCCCCATTATTAAACAACGGGCGAGAATCGGAAATAACGCCACGTTACTACCGGGTATCACAATCGGCGAAGAGGCCATAGTAGGTGCGGGAGCGGTCATTACCAAGGATGTTCCATCCGGGCAAACCTACGTCGGTAATCCCGGCAGACCTATAAAATAATTTAACAAGGAGGTAGTTTCGTGCCCAGCAGCATAGATCGTCCGTTTCAAAAAATAGCAGTAATCGGTCAAGGATATGTAGGGCTTCCGTTGGCCCTTCTGTTTGTAAATAAAGGTCATACCGTTTATGGCGTTGATGTGGACCCGAAAAAAATTGAAGGGCTGCGCCAGGGTGTCAGCTACTTGCCTGATGTCCAAGACGAAGAATTGCGATGGAGCCTGGCGACAGAGCGGTATCATCCTACCGATCGTTATGAGAAAGTCGCAGAGGCCGATGCGATTATTATTTGTGTCCCCACACCTCTTAACGCTTCCCATTCCCCCGATCTTACGATATTAGAGAAGGCCGTTGTAGAAATCGGCAAGTTTTTGCACAAAGGCCAGATGGTCATTCTGGAGAGCTCCACGTATCCGGGAACGACGCGGGAAGTTCTGCAGCCCTTGCTGGAGAAGGAAAGCGGCTTGACAGCCGGCATCGACTTCCACATCGGTTACTCGCCGGAACGAATCGATCCCGGAAACAAAGACTATAAAGTGGAGCAAATACCAAAAATAGTAAGTGGACTAACCGCTACCTGTGTAGAAAGTGCCCAAGCCCTGTATAGCAGCGTCTTTGATAAGGTTGTGAGAGTCTCTTCTCCGGATGTAGCGGAGCTTACGAAGCTCTTGGAAAATTCCCACCGTCTAATCAACATCAGCTTCATGAACGAAATAGCGGCAATTTGCGATAAGATGAACATCGATGTATGGGAAGTAATCGAGGCGGCCCAAACGAAGCCGTTCGGATTTACCGCTTATTATCCCGGTCCGGGAATCGGCGGACATTGTATTCCGGTAGATCCGTTGTATTTACAGTGGAAGGCCCAGAAGTTCGGTACCGAAAGCAAGTTCATCCAGCTATCCGATGAAATCAACCGCTCCATCCCGTCCTACATCATGAACCGTGTGAAGGCTATACTTGCCAAGCAGTCCGCACCGGAGCATGCCAGCATTCTTCTTTATGGCGTCGCTTATAAAAAAGATATTAACGACGCTTGTGTTTGATACCCGAAACGCTACGGCCGGTGTGCAGGATAAGCATCATGTGTACCGCATGGGTGCGGGGAAATAACGATGCTCCCGGATGAAGCCGCTAATGGCGCAAACCCACCCGCCCTGTTGGCGGGTCTTTTTTTTGAGCATCTTTTATGTGAAAATGAGGGACTTTTTTATATTGACTGTAAAAAGTTATCGATATATTTTAGAAATAACCAATAAAATAAACAAATCTTCAACCAAAGTCGACTTTAAGGAGTGGTCGCAACGTGAATATGCCTCGGGTAACTCTTGAAGTGCTTCAGGCGATTCGACGCAGCCGGAAGCCGGTATCCAAAGCGGAACTTGTCCGGCTAACCAACTATAGCCTGGCAACCATCACGGAACATACCGAAATCTTGCTTCGAAATCATTTGGCGCTGGAATCAGACAGAGGCCCCTCCACAGGCGGACGCAAGCCGCAGCTTCTATCCTTTAACGCTGAAGCGGGCTATATCGCGGCTATCGATCTGGAATCCACGCATGCGGGAGTCGGCATAACAGACCTGAACTGCAATATTCTGATATCCGAATCGTCTAACGATATCGATGTTGCCGCAGGACCGGCGGCGGTGCTTGAGCAAATCAAAGATTTGGTTCTTGCCTTGCTCCGGAACAAAGGGATTGAACGATCCCAGGTCAAAGGAATTGGAATGGGTTTGCCGGGTCCGGTTGAGTACAGTCGGGGCCTGCCGGCATCGCTATCCATTATGCCCGGATGGGATCGGTATCCGATCCGCGAATTTTGGGCGCAGCACTTTGAATGTCCCTTATACGTAGACAACAATGTACATACGATGGCTCTCGGGGAGCAAATGCTTGAGCAGGACAGCAAGGTCGATAATTTAATCTTCTTGAAGATTGGCAACGGCATTGGAGCCGGCATCATCTGTAACGGGCACATTTATCGAGGCTCCACGGAGTGTGCAGGGAATGTCGGACATATCAATATCGGCCATGACTTTCTTTGCTATTGCGGAAACCGGGGATGTTTGGAAGCGCTTGCCGGGGGGAGGGCCATCGCCGCAAGAGCCGAGCAGATGGCGCGGGACGGTCAAAGTGAATTATTAGCTGCGATCCTTGCCGAGAAGAAAAAGCTAACCTTGGCGGATGTCAGGAAGGCGGTGGAAGAATCGGACCCGGTTGCCGTAGAGCTTATGCGGGAAGGCGGCACGGCTATCGGGAATGTGCTGGCGAGTTTGGTTAATTTTTTTAATCCGGCCCTGGTGTTGATCGGCGGCGGGGTATCGCAGGTAGGCGATGTGCTGTTAGCCTCGATCAGGCAGGCGGTTTATCAGCGGTCCTTGCCGTTAACGACTCGCAACCTGTCCATTCAGCATTCTTTATTAGGGGAGCAAGCAGGCATTGTAGGAGCAGCAGTATTAACGTTCAATGAAATTATGCATATGCCGTTTGTTAACAGAGAACTGACCTTTACTTACAAGTGAACATTGGATTACACACATTCAATCAATTGTAACCGATTACATCCCATGATACAGACATTGTGGAAAATAAAGGGTGGTGTCTTGTGGTGAATAAACAGGTCGATGATGTTCAAGGAACCCCGTTCTTGGAAATGCGAAATATTTCAAAGAGTTACTCCGGCGTTAAAGTGTTACATAACGTCAATTTGAAGATGAATTCCGGCGAAATCCTGGCTCTCGTCGGAGAGAATGGGGCCGGTAAATCGACGTTAATCAAAATTCTCTCCGGCGCCATTAAAGCCGATACCGGCGAAATATTCATGAGCGGCCGGCAAGTGGAATTTCATACCCCTCTCGATGCCGAGAAAAACGAGATTGTAACCGTGTATCAAGAGCTTAATTTATTTCCTCATCTTTCCGTTACCGAAAACCTATTCTTTACCAGTTATCACCAGACGAAAGGCTTCATCAATTGGAGAGCGCTGCAAGAGGAAGCGCAGCGGTTCCTTAGCGAGTTCGGCGTGCATTTGCCGGTTGAGAAGCCGGTCTCCGCGCTTAGTATAGCCGAGAAGCAAATGCTTGAAATCGCCAAAGCGCTTTACCGGAATGCGCGTGTTATGATCTTGGACGAACCGACTGCCGTCCTGGGCGGAGAAGATGTGGATAGGCTGCTTCACATTGTGCGGATGCTGAAGGAGCGCGGCGTCTGCGTCATCTTCATCTCCCACAGATTGAATGAAATATTCGGCTTGGCGGACCGGTATTTAGTCTTGAAAGACGGGCAGCAGATCGACGCAGGCAGCATGGAAGAGACGAATCCCGACGATTTGGTCGGGAAGATGGTGGGACGTCATATCAGCAGTGCCCCCGCGGGCAGGTCGGGCCATGAGAAAAGTCGGGAGCTGCTGCGGGTCGAAGGGCTGTCCCGAAGAGGGGTCCTTAAGGATATCCATTTCTCCCTTTACGAAGGGGAGGTTCTAGGAATTGCAGGTCTAAGAGGGGCAGGCCGAACCGAGCTGGCCAGAGCGATATTCGGAGCAGATCCGATAGACGCCGGCAAAATATTCGTTCGCGGGCGCGAGATCAAAATCGCCTCCCCGAGAATAGCGGTCGATAACGGGATTGGCCTGGTTCCCGAAGACCGCGGGAGCCAGGGATTGTTCAAAAATCTTTCCGCGCTGCAAAATATGTTCATGGCCTGTTCAAAGCCGAAATGGATACACCGCCGCAAAGAACGAATCGTTGCCAACCGCTATGTGGAATCGCTGCAGATCAAATTGCCGGGATTGGGGATTCTCGTCGGGAGTTTATCCGGCGGCAACCAGCAGAAGATCGTTCTGGCCAAGTGGCTGGAAACAGGCATCGGCATTCTCCTCCTGGATGAGCCGACCAGAGGGATAGATATCGGGAGCAAGGCACAAATATATAAAGTCGTCCGGGAGCTTTGCGAGCAGGGCATGGGTGTGATTTTAATATCGTCCGAGCTGCCTGAAATTTTAGAAAATAGCCATCGCGTTCTTGTCATGCATAAAGGACAGATCGCCGGAGAATTGGATCGACAGTCCGCTTCCGAGGAAACGATTATGAAATATGCCGTAGGAGGGATGACACAGTGAAAAGCGAAACGAATCATCAGGTGAATCATGAAAGCGCAGTTGTACCCAAGAGCCATGCAGGCAGCGGTAAGATGGTCTTCCAAGTGATGCAAAATTATCAGGTGACTCTCCTTCTTTTTATCGTCATGTTTATTCTCACCGCCATCCTGGCGCCGGAATTTTATAACTTGCAGAACATGATCAATGTGGCGCGTCAGGCTTCCATAACCGGCGTAGTGGCTGTCGGCATGACCTTTGTCATCCTGACGGGCGGTATCGATCTTTCCGTAGGCGCCATTCTCGCTGTCGTCGGGGTTACATTCGCCACGATGATCAAGCAAGGGATTCCCGTAACGGGAGCCATCCTGATCGCGCTGATCATCGGCGTATGCGGTGGCCTGATTAACGGAATCGGGGCCACGTTTCTAGGCATTCAACCGTTCATTATGACGCTTGCGACGATGGCGGCAGGCAATGGCGTTGCGCTGCTTCTGACCAAAGGAACGCCTATCGACTTCAAGGCTAACAGCGCCATGATCGAGCTGCTTGGCAACGGCAAAATAGCGGGCATACCCGGGCCGGTTCTGCTTTTTATACTAAGCGCGGTACTCGCCGGAATCGTTCTGCGTTATTTGCCATTCGGCAGATTTGTCTACGGGATTGGCGGAAGCTTGGAGGCGGCGCGTCTTTCCGGCGTGAGAACGACCCGGATCCTGCTTGCAGTTTATGCGGTTAGCGGTTTGTCGGCAGCGCTCGCCGGATTAATGACGACCGCCAGGCTGTATGTCGGCCATCCGACAGCGGGCAGCTTCATTATGCTGGACAGCATAGCTGCCGTTGTCATCGGCGGCACCAGTTTAATGGGCGGGCGCGGGAGTGTCGCAGGCACGGTTGCCGGGGTTCTTTTATTAGCCATGGTTGCGAATCTTCTGAATCTGCTGGGCGTCTCTCCTTTCAATCAGCAAATAGCGAAAGGGGTCATTATTGTAGTCGCCGTATTGTTTACAACCCAGGGCTTGAAGCAGCGGATCAAACAGCAGTGGTCGGGTCTTTAATAAGGGCTTTGATTACATAAAGGGGGGATCGTATCGTCGTTCGTGGAGCAGGAAGGTTGTTGAAAGCAAAAAAAAGGAGGATTGAAAAACAATGAATCTCATGAGAATCATGACTTCGGCAGCACTTTCCGCGTTATTGCTGTTCATGACGGCATGCGGCAGCGGCAGCAGCAACAACAATGGCACCGGCAGCAAAGAATCGGCTTCGTCAACGGAAGGAGCGGCCAAAGCCGGGACTTCCGCTGCGCCCGTTCCAATCGACTATGGGCTCTATTGCGGCAAGGAGTGTCAGGAGGCATTAACGCTGAAGGCTTCCCCCGATTCCATTAAAGGTAAAGTTGGTTTTGCAGTCGCTTCTTTGACTTTTCCTTACGGCGCGGCTTTGAAGAGCAGAACGGAAGAAGCGGCCAAGAAATATTTTCCGAACATGGAGCTGCTGGTAGGCGACGGACAAAACGATCCGAGCGTTCAAACGAGTATCGTGGATGATTTTATTTCCAAGGGCGTGCAGGTTTTAATCATTAACGCGGTCGAGAAAGATGCGCTTGTTCCTGCCGTTGAACGGGCTGTGAAAGCGGGCATCAAGGTGATCTCCGTCGATCGTACCGTTAACACCAAAGTGCTGACGACGATCAAAGCCAATGATTTGGATTTGGGGATGAATGCGGGCCAATCTCTTGTTACCCTGTTGAATGGAAAGGGCAACATTGTTGAACTGCAGGGAAGCCCTTCGGCATCGCCTACCATCGATCGGCACAAAGGGTTCACCGATGCCATCGCCGGCTCTCCGGACATTAAAGTCATCGCCAGTCAGCATGCCAACTATGACCAGGCACAGGGACTGAAAGTGATGGAAGATCTGCTGCAGCGGTTTCCCAAGGGGCAAATCGACGCCGTATATACCCACGCCGACATGATGACCATGGGCGCCTTACAGGCGATTAAGGCGGCCGGCAGACAGAACGAAATTAAATTGATCAGCATCGATGGTATGCAAACGACATTCGATGCCATCTCGGATGGAGAAATCGCGGGTACGGCCGTTTATCCGGTCATTGCGCCGATGAACGTGATTGCGGCTGCCAAGGCTTTGGTCGGCGAACCGATGCCTGAATTCATTAAACTGGAATCCCCGGTTGTGACCAAAGAGAACGTAGCGAAGTATAACGGCACCACTTATTAAAATAACTTTGGGAGGTCTTCGATCATGACGATGAAATTGTCCTTTAACACTTGGCCCTATGCGAGTTTCCCGGTTTGGCTGCCCGCTTATCCGCTGGAAGAGGTGATCAAGCGCCTTTCCAAAATCGGTTACGAAGGGATTGAGATCGGCGCAGCCAGTCCCCATGCTTACCCGCCCACGACGACCAAGGAGAGGCGCGAGCATATCAAGAAGGTGCTGGAGCATTACGGAATGGAAGTATCCAGCATGCTGCCCGGCCTTAGCGGCGGTCCCGGCCATAATGTCGCTTCGCCGATCCCGGAAGAGAGACGCCACACAATCGAGCATTATAAAGACGTCATCGAATTGTGCGCCTATTGGGGAGGCAAAACGGTGCTGTACATTCCCGGCTGGCAAGTTTTCGGCACAAGCCTTAAACAAGCGTGGGCTTGGAGCGCCGAGGCATTGAAGGAAATTTCCAAGACGGCTGCGGATTACGGGGTAACGCTTGTCATCGAGCCTACCTCGCATGACAGCAACATTGTGGACCGGTGCGACGATGCCCTGAATTTGATGGAAGAGGTTAACGAACCGAACGTCAAGGTGATGTTCGATACGTTCCACGCTCTTTACCGTAAAGAGGTGTCCTCAGATTACATTTACCGAATGGGCGAACATCTTCACCACATCCATATTTCGGATAATGACCGGCTTGCGCCGGGACAAGGCAAAGGGGATTTCGTCTCCGTCATTAACGCGCTTAAGGATATCGGCTACGACGGTTATCTGGCGATGGAAATCGGATTTGACCGCCGGGATGTGGAGCCGGATCTTGTAGCCCGCCAAGCCTACGAATACCTCAAGCCGTTAATCGATCAAGCGGAAGGGAAAAAATAAGAGCAAATTCGAGAGGAGGCTTTCTGGATGAGCGGTAAACATTTCGTTATCGAGACGCATGAAGTTGAGACGATGCTGTTTGACTGGGGCCGCATCGTGATGACATGCACGCCCGAAGTGACCGGATCGGCCGGATTTAGCGCCGGTATCGTCGAGATGCAGCCGGGACAGGGGCACGACCGTCACAACCATCCGGGCGCGGAGGAGCTTATCTATGTCATCTCCGGCGAAGGGGAACAGATGGTGGAAGATGCAAGCGGCAATCCCATCGTTTATACGGTCGCTCCAGGGAGCACCATCTATGTTCCCGAAAGCAGGTACCATTATACCGTTAATACGGGTAAAGAGCCGATGAAAGTATTCGTGGTGTATTCGCCCCCGGGCTCGGAGAAGGAATTGCGGCAGCTTCCCGACTTCAGATCGGTTCCCCCCGTTCAGCAGCCCAAGCGTTAAAGGGAGACAAAATGCCGACGGAGGTTCTGGCGATGGAAACGGTAGTTCTTATAGGAACTTTGGATACGAAGGGCAATGAATATGAATTTGTGAGGGATCGTATTCGGTCTGCAGGCTGCGAAGTGATCGTTATCGATGTCGGCGTCCTGGGCAGTCCCCGGATTTCGCCGCACCTGACCAGGGAAGACGTGGCCCGGGCAGCCGGAACCGATATCGGCGTTCTTATTGAGCGAAACGACCGGGGATTCGCTATGGAGCGGATGGCGGCCGGGGCGGCGGAGTTGGTTCGCAAACTGTATCAAGAAGGACGGCTGCACGGCGTGCTGGCGTTGGGGGGCTCGGGGGGATCTTCAATAGCTACTCATGCGATGCGCGCACTGCCGGTCGGCGTTCCCAAGCTGATGGTATCCACGATCGCGTCCGGCGATATTCGTTCGTATGTGGGCCAGTCGGATATTACGATGATGTATTCCGTTGTGGACATCGCCGGGATTAATTCCATCTCGGAGAAAATACTTGCCAATGCGGCTGCCGCCATCTCCGGAATGGCCCGGGCGAGCGCCGCCTATAAGCCGCACCAACAAGCAAGGCCTCTGGTGTCCGTTTCCATGTTCGGGGTTACATCGCCCTGCGTGCTGCAAGCGCGCGATTGGCTGGAAGCACGCGGTTATGAAGTGCTGGTGTTTCATGCCAACGGCTCGGGAGGGCGCGCCATGGAGGGACTCATGAAGGACGGCTTCATCCGTGCGTCACTTGATTTGACGACTACAGAGCTTGCGGACGAATGGGTCGGCGGTATGCTGTCGGCAGGAGCGGACAGGCTTGAAACGGCAGGCCGCCTCGGCATTCCTCAGGTCGTGTCGCTCGGCGCGCTCGATATGGTTAATTTCGGGACGCCCGATACCGTTCCGGCCCGCTTCCAGGGAAGGACGCTTTATAGACACAACCCGAACGTTACGCTGATGCGAACTACCGCTGACGAGTGTGCGGAATTAGGGAAAATCATAGGCCGCAAGTTAAACATGGCAACCGGTCCGGTGAGTGTCTTTATTCCGCTCAAGGGCATCTCTTCGATTGCCAAACAAGGGGAAGTATTTTACGACCCTCAAGCGGACCGGGCATTGGTTGATAACCTGCGGCAAGTGCTCGCTCCCCATATTGAGGTGGTGATCATGGACACGGACATCAACGATCCGGTTTTTGCCCAGGCCATGGCCGAAAAGCTAGATGCATATATCAAATATAGCGAGGTGCTTCGTCATGAGTAGAAAAGAAATTGTACAACGATTACGCAATCAGGTGGCCCAAGGGCTGCCGATTATCGGCGCTGGCGCGGGAACAGGAATTTCCGCCAAATGTGCGGAAGCGGGCGGAGCCGACCTGATCATTATTTACAATTCCGGCCGATTCAGAATGGCGGGACGCGGGTCCATTGCCGGCTTGATGCCTTATGGCGATGCCAACCAGATTGTTGTGGAGATGGCGGGCGAAGTTATACCGGTTGTGAAGAACATCCCTGTGCTTGCAGGCGTATGCGGCACCGACCCTTTCAGACAGATGCCTATTTTTCTTGAGGAATTGAAAAGAATCGGATTTAAAGGCGTGCAAAATTTCCCTACCGTAGGGCTCTATGAAGGACAGCTGCGGCAAAATATGGAGGAAACGGGAATGGGGTATGACCGTGAAGTCGATATGATTAGAATTGCCCATGAGCTGGACCTTCTGACCACCCCCTATGTGTTCAATCCGAATGAAGCCCGTGCCATGGCAGAAGCCGGCGCCGATGTCATCGTGGCCCATGTAGGTACGACGCTCAAAGGATCAATTGGAGCGAAAAGCACGATGACCCTGGACGATTCCATCCGTGCCATTCAAGCTATGCACGACGCTGCCAAAGAGGCGAATCCGGACGTGCTGGTCATCTGCCACGGCGGCCCCCTGGCAGAGCCGGACGACGTTCGCTACGTGCTGGAGCGGACCAGAGGGATCGACGGTTTTTTCGGAGCCTCAAGCATGGAACGGCTGCCGGTTGAGATCGCGATAACGGAGAACACACGGCGGTTTAAAGCTTTGCCTCTTGGCTAGTGCGTTACATACCAGTCGACATACAGGGAGGAGAATCGGCAATGACGGCGAGCGGGGAAAACGTTCAGACGTATATGTTTTTTAATGACGAGGAAGCCGGCACAATCGAGGCTATTACCGCCCGTATCATTCCAAGCGATCCGTTAAGTCCGGGCGCACGGGAAGCCGGAGCCGTTATTTACATCGATCGGGCGCTGGGTGGCTATTTTAGCCACCTCCAAACCTTTTATCGACAAGGAATTACAGCTTTCGACCGTTTGTGCCAAGAGCGGTATGGAGCTCCGTTTGTCGAGCTTACCGAAGAACAGCAGGACGGGATGCTTCATGAAATCGAGGGCTCGCTTACCGATGAGGAGCCGGACAGTCTGGCGCAATTTTTCGCGGTTGTGTATGAGCATACGCTGGAGGGAACGTTCGGCGATCCTCTCTACGGCGGGAACCGGGATGCGGTCGGCTGGAAGCTGGTCGGATTTCCCGGCGCCCAGTGGGGGTATACGGCCGAGCAGATGCAGTTAGGCTATGACGCCAAACAAATGAAAGTGCTGACTCTTGCCGACCTTCGTCAGGAAGCGAACCGATCGGCTGTAAGCGGGGTGAAGCCATGACTGGACGAATTGACGCTATCGTAGTCGGCTTGGGCGCATCGGGAGGCATTGTAGCGACAGAGCTTGCCCGCGCGGGACTTAAGGTGGTCGGACTTGAAAAAGGGGCCTTTTACAAGGAATCCGATTTTCAATCCAAGTTTGATGAAATCCGGTATTACCGGCGGAGCGCCATTGTGCCGCATATGGGAAAGGATCCGCTAACCTGGAGGCCGAATGAAGGCAAAGCGGCTGTTATTTTGCCCTGGGCATCGAATAAGCTTGGCCTGGGCGATCCCTTTCAGATTCCGCCGTCTATCGGAACGGGAGGAGGAACGATCAGTTGGGGCGGGGCTGCGTTCCGGTTCCGCGAGAAAGATTTCAGTATGCGAAGCACGGTTATTGAACGCTTCTCGGAAGCGGCGCTCCCGGAAGATACGACCTTGGTCGATTGGCCCTTAAGCTATCAAGAGCTGGAGCCTTATTATGACCGTGTGGAGTGGGAGATCGGGGTATCCGGATGCGCAGGGCATATGAATGGGGAGCGCCTGCCGGGCGGGAACCCGTTTGAAGCGTCTCGCACCCGGGGGTATCCTATGCCTCCGATGCAGCGCGGATCAACCGATCATTTATTTGCCGATGCGGCCCAACGTCTGGGCTATCATCCGTTCCCGACGCCGACGGCCATAGCTACGGTTGATTATAAAGGCAGATCGGCCTGTACCAATTGCGGGTTTTGCCATGGTTACCCTTGTCACGTTGGAGCCAAAATATCGACCCATGAAATCATTAAATCCGCCGCCGAGGAAACCGGAAATCTGGAGATACACCCCTTTGTCCGGGTTTTCCGCGTGAATCGCGATTCAACCGGCCGGGTCAAAGGCGTCTCTTACTTCGACTCGGAAGGAAAAGCGATGGAGCTCGAGGCCGACATTGTGATTCTCGGCTGTTACGCTCTCGAGAACGCAAGACTGCTTCTGGCATCCGGGATCAATAAGAACGGGCAGGTCGGCAAGCATTTGATGCTGCACAATTTCGGTTGGTTCACCGGCATTTTGCCGTACTGGACGAATCCGTTCATGGGATCGCTGCAGGGGGGCTCCGTAATTGACGATTTTACGTCGGAATTGATTCCCGATAATGAGGAAGGGGTTCTTTGGGGGTCTCCGATCAATACTTGGACCGGCGATATGCAGCCGCTTGAAACCGCCCACGGCCTTCCTCCGCACGTTCCGAGATGGGGAAAGGGCTTCAAGGATTGGATGAGTGAAAATTACAGAAAGCTCTTCAGGATGTATTCGCAGCATTCCACGCTGCCTTCCCGCCGATTTTATTGTGATCTTGATCCGGTCGTGAAGGATCAATTTGGCCAACCGGCGTTAAGAATCACGCATGATTGGACGGAGTACGATAAGAAGACCGTCGAATATTTCATGAAAATCAAGCGGCAAATCGCGCAGGAAATGGGGATGAGCGAATGGTGGGAGGATTCGCCTGCTCCCGCTTACCATGTGTCCGTTCATGACGTCGGCACCCACCGGATGGGTTGGGACCCGAATTCATCGGTTGTCAGTCCGTTCGGAGAAGTGCATGAATGCGAAGGACTGTATGCCATAGGAGGGGGACAGTTCCCGACCTTTCCTTCCTATAATCCGACGGAAACGATCATGGCCTTGGCTTATATGACGGCGGATCGATTGCTAAACCGTATATAATAGCAGGCAAAGCGGAGGTTTCGTGTTTATCAAACACGGGACCTTTTAGCGCTTGAATCGCCTCAAGGCTTCGGCAAATCGGCGTATGCCCTCGCGTATGCTGCCGGCTTCCGTACGGCTGTAAGTAAACCTCATAAAGTTTCGGCTGGAACCGAGCGTCGTACCGGGGGCGAAAATAACCCCGTTCCGGATCGATTCCTTGAACAGCGCGTTCTCATCCCATTCCCCGTTTGGTTTGCACCAAAGCTCTGCAAGGAAAGGCATCGGCGGCCAAGTAACCCATATAAAACAGCGAAAAACCTTGAGCGATCAAGGTTTTTCGCTTTGGAAGAACGCGATGTCGTTTCTTTCGCGTGAACGCATCTGCGGTTTATGATGCAGCCCGTAATAGATGACGATCGTTAGCGCGACGATCAAACCGCCTATAAGATACATGGTGCGATAGTTCGTATGGGCGGCGATAACCCCCAAAATATAAGAGCCGGAGGCATATCCCGTATCGAAGAAGACAAAGTATGTACCCGTGGCGAGTCCGCTGCGGTGAGCCGGCGAAGATTGGATGGCAATGGTCTGAAAACTTGGGAGCAGCGCGCCGAAGCCTAGGCCGATGATGCCGGCGGTGAGCAAAAAGATGAAAGCGGAATGCGCTTGACTTAACCCGATCATGCCGCCGACGAACAAAACAAGCCCCGGATAAACCAATACATGCGCGCCCAATCGATCGAACAGCTTGCCGGTAAACGGTCGGGAAATTAAGATGATGGCCGCAAATACCATAAAGAAATAGCTGGCGTACTGCGGTAATCCGAGTTCCTTGGCGTAGACGGAAATAAAGGTGGAAATTGCCCCGTAGGAAAAAGCCAATACGCTTGCGGCGATTGAAATGGGAATGGCCCGGCGTTCGATGAACCGGTTCCAGCTCCAGGGGATCCCCGCAAGTTTGACCGTGACGCGCTCGGGAATACGGGTCATCATGCCGCATACGAACGAGAGCACGGAGGCCGCTATGCATAGTCCGAAGAGTACGGTAAAGTCATAGCTTGACATTACGGTTATGCCGAGGAACGGCCCGACGACCATAGCCAGGCTCATAAATAGCCCGAAATATCCGATGCCTTCTCCTTTGCGCTCTGCGGGTACCGTATCCACCGCAATGGCGGAAAAGGCCGTTGCGGCTATGCCGAACCCGACGCCATGCACGATGCGCAGCAGCAGCAGCATGCTCATACTGCTTACCGACAAATAAAGGATGCAGCAAACGGTATAGAGGACGAGTGAAAGAAAGAGCAGCTTCTTCCGATCCCATTCATCCAGCCATTTCCCCGTTAAAGGCCGGAAAATAACCGCAGCTATAACAAAAACCGTAGTGACAAGACCTATTTCTTGTTGTCCCCCGCCCAAGCTCTCAAGGACGAACGTCGGGAGCGTAACTGCATACACGTAGAAGGTCATAAAAATAAAAAAACTGCTGAAGCAGATTGCTAAAAAATTGAGGTTCCATAACGCTTGTTTCTGCATGTCTTGTTCGCTTCTTTCCTTGTTTTGTTCAAACGCCGGCGCCGGCGTAATAAGCTTGAAACCGCAGGGTCAGGCCTTGGATTAGTTTTCTGCCTATGCGCTAATGATGAAACCTGGCGATTCGTCGTTTCGCATACGTTCACTCCTTTTATATCGCATGTATAATATTATCATAACAATTATATGCATGACAACTATTTATCAGTGAAGCATGGCAGGGCCCGCACGCCGCCAAGGAAAAAAGATATTGACAAAATAAATAATTTGTGATATATTAATAAGTTGCTCGTTGACAATTTAATCAAGAGTGTGATACATATAAAGATGACTTACTTGGGAGGGGGCCGTTGGACGATGGAGAACGATCACCGTGCTGGATCAGAGACAGAACTTACGCTTGAACAGGTGAAGGAGCAGTTAATCCTTCAGGGCCAACAACATTCTTCATTAACTTATAAAGCCATTATGGAAAAGCTCGCCCCATTTGATCAGGAACCGGAACAAATTGACGAGTTTTTCGAGCAGCTTTTTGAGCTTGGTATTCAGATCGGCAACGATACGGATGACGGGCTCTCTGTAAGGTCTAACGTTCAGGAGCATGACGAGATGCAGGCTGACGATGACCTGTCGCTGCCGCCGGGCCTTAAAACCAATGACCCTGTACGCATGTATTTGAAAGAAATCGGACGCGTGGGGCTCCTTTCGGCAGAGGATGAGGTCGGCTTAGCGAAAAGGATCGAACAGGGCGATGAAGAAGCGAAACGGAGATTGGCCGAGGCGAACCTGCGTCTTGTCGTCAGCATTGCCAGACGCTATGTCGGACGAGGCATGATGTTTCTCGATTTAATTCAGGAAGGCAATATGGGACTCATGAAGGCGGTCGAGAAGTTCGATTATTCGAAGGGGTACAAATTCAGCACGTATGCGACCTGGTGGATTCGTCAGGCGATTACCCGCGCTATCGCCGATCAGGCCCGGACCATCCGCATCCCGGTGCATATGGTTGAGACCATCAACAAGTTTATCCGCATCTCCAGGCAGCTGCTGCAAGACCTCGGGCGGGAGCCTTCGCCGGAAGAAGTTGCGAAGGAGATGGACCTGACGACGGAAAAAGTACGGGAAATTATTAAAATCGCGCAGGAGCCGGTTTCGCTCGAAACACCGATCGGAGAAGAGAACGATTCCAGCTTGAGCGATTTTATCGAGGATCAGGAAGCGCTGCTGCCGGCTGACGCCGCAGCTTACGAGCTGCTGAAAGAGCAGTTGTCGGACGTATTGGATACACTCACGGAGCGCGAGGAGAACGTACTGCGCCTTCGTTTCGGACTCGCTGACGGACGCACGCGTACGCTTGAGGAAGTGGGCCAAGTGTTCGGCGTTACCCGAGAGCGTATTCGCCAGATCGAAGCGAAAGCGCTGCGCAAGTTGAGACACCCGAGCCGCAGCAAGCTTCTGAAAGATTTTCTGGAATAAGACTGGAACAGGTACGGGAATAAAATATACATGAAGGATGGTGGCGGTATGGAATCGGGATTCATCATTCGTTGCCTGCAATGCGGCGAAGAGTATAAGGTAACGCCCGGGCGGCGTTACTACCGCAACGAACAAATTGTTTTTGGTACAGACAATTACGGTGCAGACCAAATATCCTGCGAATGCGGGAATGCTCTCGAGGAAGTCAGCAAGTTTGAGGGGGGCGATTACGAAGGCGAGTTTATCGTGGAGTGGCGCGACATCTCAAAATAAAATATCCAGAAGGAGATGGCCCGGATGTTTGTTGCCATTCTGTTGTTCGTCATAGCCGGGGTTGCGGAGATCGGCGGGGGCTATCTGGTTTGGCTGTGGCTAAGAGAGTCCAAGCCTGTTTGGTACGGAGTAGTGGGAAGCCTTGTGTTAATTGCCTACGGCGTTATCCCCACTCTGCAGATGTTTCCGAGCTTTGGCCGGGTGTATGCAGCCTACGGCGGGGTGTTTGTTGTTCTCGCCGTCTTGTGGGGCTGGGTCGTAGATAAGAAGGCGCCGGATCATTACGACTGGATTGGAGCGGCCGTTTGCGTTGCGGGTGTGTGCATCATGTTGTGGGCACCCAGAAACTGAATGTCGAGGCAGAACCATGGCGGCAGGAGGGAGAAATCCCGGCAGGGCCCGCCGCACCGAAATCGGAGCTTTGCGCCTGATTAGCGTGGACCGCTCCCCGGCTGCCGCCGTTGGAGCCGGGCTTGTAAGCTGCAATATCGGAGGAAAGGGTAACCTCCAGAACCAGGGTCACTTGGTTCTGGAGGTTTTTCGTTTGCAAATTATGAATAAACGGTGAATTTTCCCGCTTGTAGAACCTGGATTTCCTTTATAAAAACATACTTTTAATATTGACAGTTAAAAGTATATCAAATATAGTTTTAAGTATAGTTTACAAAATAAAAAGAAAAGGGTGAATATATGCTAAAAGTTGGTGTGATCGGCTGCGGGGCAATTGCGCAAAGACGTCATTTGCCGGAGTACAGCAAAAGAAGCGATGTAGAAATCGTAGCCGTTTGTGATTTTAACCTGGAACGAGCTAAAGAAGTAGCTCAAACCTTCGGAGCGAAATTTGCGTTCCAAACGCATCAGGAGTTATTGGCATGCGAAGAGATTGAGGCTGTATCGGTATGTGCTCCCAACTTTCTTCATGCGTCCATTACGCTGGATGCGATTCATGCAGGGAAGCATGTACTTTGTGAAAAGCCGATGGCTACCAGCTTGGAAGAGGCGAAGAGTATGGTGGACGCTGCTTCTGAGAAGGGCGTTAAATTAATGATTGGCCACAGCCAGCGTTTTATGCCGGTACATCTCAAAGCGAAAGAAATACTGGATGAAGGAAAATTGGGGAAGGTATTAAGCTTTCAGACGACCTTCGGTCATTCGGGTCCGGAAAACTGGAGCGTGGATGGCAGCAAAAGCTGGTTTTTTAACCAGGATGAAGCCTTCGCCGGTGTGCTGGGAGACTTAGGAGTTCATAAAGCGGATCTGATTCGTTGGCTGTTGAACGATGAAGTCAGTGAAGTCAGCGCCATGTATGGAACCTTGCATAAAAATACGAATGTCGACGATCATGCGGTGATTACGATCAAAACGCACAAAGGTGCAATCGGGACATTGACAGCGAGCTGGACCTATTATCCTAATGAAAATAACTCCACGATCATTTATTGTGAGAAGGGAACTTTGAAAATAGGTACGGATGACAAGTTCGGCTTGATTGTCGAGCATCTGAACAAGCATCGTGAGTTGTATGAAATGGATAAAATGCAGACGAACGAAGCCGGCGGACAAACCGATTCAGGCATCATCGATCACTTCGTGGAAGGGATTTTGAGCGGACAGGGACATTCGGTTACAGGAATCGATGGCTACAAGGCGCTTGAAATCGTACTGGCAGGCATACATGCTGCGAATGAAAAGAAAAATATTTCGTTGATTGCAACAATCTAAGTTTTTTCAACTAGAAATAAAATGTTTTTAGACTTACTTTTAACATTGACAGTTAAAAGGTATTGGAATATAGTTAATTTGAACGATATGTAAGCGATTAATTTACATCTGAATATAAGGAGGCCTCGATATGAAGTTGGGTTACCAGACGAATACATGGGGCGGAGTCGTTGGGCATCCGGCCGGCGTAACCTCAGTGAAGGATCTTTATTATTTAGCGAATGGGTCTACCGAGCAAGCGATTCAAGATATCGCTGCGGCAGGATACAAAGGGATTGAACTTTTTGACGGGAATTTGATGCAGTATGCAGACCGGCCCGAGGCGTTTACGGACTTGCTTAAGCGCTATGACTTAACCTTAATCGGCGTTTACACCGGAGCCAATTTTATTTATAAGGATATCCAGGACGATGAGTTTCACAAAATCGAGAAGGTTGCCGAATTCGCATCCCAATGCGGCGCGCAGCATCTTGTTATCGGAGGCGGAGCTATTCGCGCTGCGGGAATTTTGGATTCCGATTATACGGAACTGGCGCAATCGCTGGATCGTGCCGCGGCTATTGCGGTCAAATACAATTTGATTCCAAGCTATCATCCGCATCTCGGTACGATTGTGCAAGGACCGGATCAACTGGATCGAATTATGGAGCTTACTTCCATTAATCTGTGTCCGGACACGGCGCATATCGAAGCGGGCGGCGGCGACCCTGTGGCTACGGTGAAGAAATATATGGATCGGATCCTCTATATCCATTTCAAAGATTATGCGAACGGCGCTTTCTTGCCGTTAGGAGAAGGTCATCAGAACTTTGCTGAAATGGTAACCGCTTTACGCAAGAACAACTACAGCGGTTGGATCACGGTCGAGCTGGATAGCTATGAGGATCCTTTAAAGGGTGCCCAAATCAGCAAGAAGTTTATTCAGGATCAATTAAATATAAATTAAGCAAAAAGTTGAAGGGGGTCATTTCATCATGAAGAAAGCGCTTTCCACATTATCGGTACTGACCTTGGCATTCAGCTTAGTATTAGCGGGTTGTGGAACTGGCGGCAATGGAAACGCCGGCGAAGCCTCGGGAAAAGCAGAGACGCCTGCCGCTGCGCCGGCCAATGAGCAAACGGGTCCGCTGACAATTAACCAAAGCCTTCCGAACAAAGAAATTTTAAGTAAAGGTCCTAACGGTGAGAACGCTGTATCCGCCAAAACGCTGCAGTTGACTCCTGAAGAATTGGCCAAAATCAAGCAAGGAAATTATAAAGCTGCACTTGCTATGCACTATGCCGGTAACGACTGGTCGACTGCACAAATTAAAGGACTGAAAGAAACCTTTGCCAAAATGGGTATCGAAGTGATCGCAACGACAGATGCTAACTTCAAATCGGAGAAACAAGTATCCGACATTGAAACGATCTTGTCCAAAAAGCCGAATATCATTGTCAGTATCCCGGTAGATCCTGTATCTACGGCCGCTGCTTATAAAAAAGCCGCTGCTGAGGGCGTGAAATTGGTATTCATGGATAATAAACCGAACGGCTTGGAGCACGGTAAAGATTATGTCAGCGTCGTATCCGCCGATAACTACGGCAATGGCGTAGAAGCGGCTCATGTGATGGCGAAGGCGATTGGGGAGCAAGGGGATATCGGCGTTATTTTCCACGATGCGGACTTCTTTGTAACGAAACAAAGAACGGATGCATTTGAAAAAACAATCAAAGAGAATTATCCGAACATCAAGATCGTGGAGCGCGGCGGTATTGCAGGACCGAACGACGGCGAGAAAGTTGCTTCCGCTATGTTGACGAAGCATCCGAATCTTAAAGGGATCTTCGTAGTATGGGATGTGCCTGCAGAAGGAGCGCTTGCCGCTGCCCGTTCAGCCGGTAGAAACGATCTGGCTATTACGACGATTGACCTGGGCACGAATGTCGCGCTCGATATTGCCCAAGGCGGGATGATTAAAGGTCTCGGCGCGCAGCTGCCTTACGACCAAGGTGTCGCGGAAGCTATTCTGGCCGCTTATGCGCTGCTTGGCAAAGAAACGCCTCCATATGTAGCGGTGCCTGCGCTTCAAGTAACGAAAGAAAATATCCTGGATTCCTGGAAAACGGTATATCAAGTTGACGCTCCGAACACCATTCAAAACGCTGCTAAGAAATAATGAAATCATTCTTATATAAAGAGGAGAGAAAACAATGCGTAAATTAAATGTAGCTATGATCGGCGGAGGTTTCATGGGGAAGGCGCACTCGTTGGCTTATGCGGGAATGCCTATGTTTTTCTGGCCGGCTCCGGCTCTTCCTCAACGTAAGACGGTCGTGGATATCAACGACGAATTAGCGAAAGCAGCAGCAGATCGTTACGGATTTGAATCCTACTCTTCGGATTGGAGACGTGTTGTCGAGGATCCGGAGATTGACATTATCGATATCGTTACCCCGAACAACTCTCATGCGGAGATTGCGATTGCGGCTGCCAAAGCCGGCAAACATATCATCTGCGAAAAACCGCTTGCCAGAACTGGAGAAGAATCGAAACGGATGCTGGATGCGGTCACTGAAGCCGGCGTTAAGCATATGGTCGCTTTCAACTATCGTCGTACTCCTGCCGTGGCATTGGCCAAGAAGTATATCGAAGAAGGCGCTATCGGGAAAGTCCTCAATTTCCGCGGAACCTATCTGCAGGATTGGTCGGCGGATCCGGCCTCGCCGCTCTCCTGGAGATTCCGGAAGGATATTGCCGGCTCCGGAGCGCTGGGCGATATCGGCACGCACGTTATTGACTTTGCCCGTTACTTGGTTGGCGAAATTACTGAGGTTATGGGTGTGGCGAGTACCTTCATTAAAGAGCGTCCGATTCAATCCGGTTCTGTAGATAAATTGGGAACGGTGAAGGCAAGCGGCGACGTGAAGAAAGAAGCGGTAGACGTTGACGATGAAGTGAGCACCTTGCTTCGTTTTGAGAACGGCGCCGTGGGCAGCATAGAAGCTACGCGCAACGCATGGGGACGCAACAACTTCTTGACCTTCGAGATTCACGGCGAAACGGGTTCCATTTATTTCAACTATGAGCGTCGTGACGAGCTGCAGGTTTGCTTCTCTAACGATCCGAGCGACAGACGCGGCTTTAGAACGATTTATACCGGGCCTAATCATCCGTACGGCGAAGCGTTGTGGCCGATTCCCGCACTAGGCATTGGCTACACCGAAACCAAAATTATCGAAGCGCATGATTTTATTTCGGCTATTGTGAACGATACGGACGTTTCACCGAATTTCTACGACGGCTATCGAATTGCTGTCATTTCCGATGCGATTATTGAGTCTGCCAACAGCGAAAAATGGGTTAAAACGATCTAAGATCAAGAACTGCGAATGCGAATAAAGTGATTTTCTAACGGGGCGGAGTGCCGTCCCGTTAGAATCCTTGCAAAGGGGACTTCTTATGGAAACGCCATTTTTGGAAATGCGAGATATCTCCAAATCATTTAACGGAATCAAAGTTCTCGATAACGTCCATTTCGAATTAAAAAAGGGAGAAGTTCATGCCCTGATGGGCGGCAACGGTGCGGGTAAATCGACTTTGATGAAAATTTTGACGGGCGTTTATGAACTGGATGCCGGACAAATTTATATAAACGGTTCTGAAGTGCAGATCAAGACGCCGACCGATGCGGAAAAGAATGGCGTATCGATGATTTTTCAAGAGTTCAGTCTGATTCCTACATTAACGGTAGCCCAAAATATATTTTTGAGCCGGGAACCGAAAACAGCGATGGGGTTCATCGACGATAAAAAATGCGTGAAACTGACCAAGCAGCTGCTCGAAGAGCTGGATGTCGATATTAAACCGAATGACGTCGTAGCCGACTTGGGAGTCGGGTATTGGCAAATGACCGAAATTGCGAAAGCGCTGTCGAAAGAAACGAAAATATTGATTATGGATGAGCCCACATCCTCATTAACGAAGCGGGAAACGGAAGTGCTGTTTGAATTTATCGGACGATTGAAGCAAAAAGGAATTTCGATTATTTATATTTCGCACCGCATGGATGAAATTTTTCAAATTTGCGACCGAATTACGATCATGGGTGACGGACGTCACATCATCACGGCGGAAACAAGCCAATTGGATATGGACAGCGTGATTCAGCACATCGCCGGTAAAAACTTGGAAAAATTCGAATGGAAAGAACGAAAAGGCAAGTCTAACGAAACCGTTATTCTTCAAGTGGATAATTTGCAAACAAACAACCGGGTGAACGGTGTCAATTTCAAATTGAAGCACGGGGAAGTTTTGGGGATCGCGGGTTTAATGGGAAGCGGACGAACCGAAACGATGCGGGCGTTGTTTGGGATCGATCCGGTGACCGGCGGAGACATCTATATAAAAGGCCAGAAAACCGTAATCCGGTCGCCGCAAGACGCTATCCGCAGCGGACTTGCATTGGTGCCTGAGGACCGAAGAGTTCAGGGATTGATCCTGGATCTTCAAGTGAAAGATAACATTCTGCTGCCGTCCCTCTCGAAGATTACCAACGTCCTTGTCAATGACAAAAAAGGAAATGAAATTTCCGAGGAATGGGTCAAAAAACTGAACATTAAAACAGACTCCATTAACAAAACATCGCGGTTATTATCCGGCGGTAACCAGCAAAAAATCGTGTTTGCCAAATGGCTGGCCAATTCGCCCGATATCATTATGTTAGATGAACCGACCATCGGGATCGATATCCGGGCTAAAGTCGAGATTATCGATATGGTACGCGATTTGGCCGATGAAGGAAAGAGCATCTTGCTTATTTCCTCGGAAATGACAGAGCTTCTGGCTGTCAGCGACCGAATACTCGTCTTTCATGACGGGAAAGTAGTTAAGGAATTTATGCGTGAGGACATCAAATCAGAGGAGGATTTGCAGCATGCAATCCAAGGCTTCTAGTGGAGTTTCATTGCTTAGGCAGTTTAATTGGAGACAATATATCGTTTATTTGGCCTTCATCGGCGTATTAATTTATTTCTCTGTGACTTTGAGCGATGAAGGATTTTTGACAACGAACAATATTTTAAACATTGTGCGCCAAACCGCGATCATTTCGATTATGGGCGTGGCGATGACCTTCGTCATCAGTACAGCTGAAATCGATTTGTCCGTCGGTTCCATCGCGGCGCTTTCCTCTCTAACGTCGGCCATGGCGCTGGAAGCGGGCTTCGGCATGATCGGAGCGATCGTTGCCGGTTTGGGCACAGGCTTCCTGATCGGGCTCATTAACGGATTGCTGGTGACGAAGGTCATCATCCCTTCCTTCCTCGTGACTCTAGGCATGATGGGCGTGACGAAGGGATTGGCGATGTGGGTGACCAATACGGCGCCGGTTCCGATTATTGACAAAACGTTTGTTTATATTTTCGGCTCCGGCGATGTCGGCGGTATTCCGGTCTTATTATTCTGGACGGTCATAGCGGTAGTGCTCGGGCACGTTGTTCTGCGGAAAACCGCATTTGGGCGAAGGACGCTGGCAACCGGGGGCAATCAAAGCGCCGCGAGATTTTCCGGTGTTAACGTAACGAAAACGAAATTGTATGTATTGATCGGCTCCGGCGTGATGGCTGGGCTTGCCGGGATGCTGTATGCGGGACGGATGCACTCCGGACGGTACACCTTCGGCGAGGGAGATGAATTGTCCGTTATCGCTGCCGTTATTTTGGGAGGCACCAGTTTGTTCGGAGGTGTCGGTACGGTCATCGGGACCGTCATCGGATCGCTGATGATCGGAACGATTAATAACGGATTGATTATTATGGGATTGGATGTCAGCCAGCAAATGATCGTGAAAGGACTCATCATCATACTCGCGGTGGCGTTCGGGCGAAAAGCTGTCGCCAAGTGATGGGAAGGGATTTGCTATGGGAAACCTACGAGCGGCGATATTGGGAGCGGGGTTTATCGGGCAAGCCCATATTGAAGCGATAAGGCGGCTTGGCTTTGTCGATGTGGTTGCAGTCGCACAGAATGGCCAAGAGAAGGCTGAAGAAGCTGCCAGATCGCTGAACGTTCCTAAAGCTTACGGGAACTATATGGACCTGCTGCAGGATAAGGATATCGATGTGATTCATAATTGTACGCCTAATTACCTGCATTATGAGACCAGTAAGCAGATCTTATTGCACGGGAAACACCTGCTCTCCGAGAAGCCATTAACGTTGACGAGCGAAGAAGCGAAAGAATTGTACCATTTGGCCAAAGGGAAAGATCTCGTAACCGGAATCAACTTTAACTACCGGCAATTCCCTATGGTTCAGCATCTGCGCGGTATGGTAAGGGAACATGATTTGGGCAATATCCGAATTGTCCGAGGCCATTATTTACAAGACTGGTTGTTGTACCAAACCGATTATAACTGGCGCATAGAACCCGAGTATGGCGGACGCACGCGTGTCATCGGCGATATCGGCTCCCATTTGTTCGACCTTGCACAATACGTGACAGGGGCGAGAATTACGGAGGTTCTGGCTGATACATCGATCGTTTACCCTATACGCTATAAACCGTTAAAGGGGCAGCAGACGTTTCAAGCAAGCGAACAGAAAGAGACAGAGCCCGTTGAAATCAAAACCGAAGATTACTGCTCGGTATTGGTCAAATTCGACAACGGATCGAGGGGCGTATTTACCGTTTCCCAAGTATCGGCAGGAAATTGAAGCTGGAATCGGGCAATGTGTTGATTCGGGAGTCTTCCGGTCAAGTCGTAGCAAGCACAGACCCGTCGTTTACCGATCAGGTTGCTTCGCTTAAGCTGGACGAAGCGGAGGGGCAATTCAGCATTAAGGCAAACGGGATGGAAGCTTTAGTCGTTTACAAGGTGTCCGATGTGACGAACTGGTCCTTAATCGGCTTTATTCCGAAGCAGTTTTTGTACGCCGAAGCTAATTATATTTTCCGTATCACCGTCCTGTGCGCAATCTCGGCCGCTCTGCTGGCTGTTGTCATCGGTTATTTAATTGTAAGAAGAGTCGGCAGACCGTTAATCCAAATTCGCGATTTAATGCAAACAGGAGCAAAAGGGAATTTAACCGTAAAGTCGGATCACAGAAGTAAAGACGAGATCGGCCAGTTGGGAAACAGCTTCAACGAAATGATTGAGAAAATCACATCGCTTATTAGCGATACAAGCGTTCTTGCAGGCAAAGTTCTTCATACGGCCAATGAGATCGTCTCCGGATCGGACAAAACTTCGACTTCCGCCAAAGAGATTGCGATGGCTACGGAAAGTATCGCCTCAGGAGCCGGAACACTGGCCGAGGAAGCGATGCGCAGCAATGAAATCACGCAAAACACCCAGCTGCAGCTGTTGTCGGTGGCGGAGAGCAATTCGGAAATTTCGGCATCCGCATCTGAAGTCATGCTGATAAGTAATGAAGGCATTCATCATATGAGCAACCTCATGACGGATACTTACACAGCCGAAGATACTTTGCGTACAATGGCCGACAAAATGGGACGGCTGCAAGAAAGTACCGGATCCATCGAAAAAATCATCCAGGTGATGGAGCAAATCAATAACCAAACCAATATTTTGTCATTGAACGCAGCCATTGAAGCCAGCAGGGTCGGCGCAGCAGGTAAAGGATTTATGGTGGTTGCCCAAGAAATGCGAAGCCTTGCCAGCCAATCGAGGGAATCGATCCAGGTCGTCTCCGGGATCATCCATGCGATTCAGGAGGAGATTACAGGAACGGTCTCCTCGTTCTTGGAATCGCGGCAGATTTATTCCGCTCAAGTGAATGCCGTCAAGGAAGCGAATGCGATATTTCAGAGCGTGCACGATTCGATGGAGCATGTCATCAGCAAATTAGGCGACAGCACGTTATTGATTCAGCAATTGAAGGAATCGCAAACCGCCCTTGGCGAATCGATCGGCAACGTTAGCGCGGTATCCCAGCAAGCGTCCGCCGTGTCCGAAGAGGTTGCCTCTCAGAGCAGCGAGCAGTTGAAAATCAGCCGTGAGCTTGTTGGGCTGTCGACGCAGCTCAAGCAGTTGTCGGATGCGCTGAAGGAAACCTTATCCAAGTTCAAAATAAGTGAATAGGATGCATGCTGACGGGGCTATCCTAAAAGTTTAAACAGACTTCCGGGATAGCCCCTCGTGTTTAAGTATGGAAATAGAAAATGATTTACTATTAGATGGAGGGCCTTTATATTAGATTAGGATACAACCGTCCAAACCAACGCTTGTTACAACCTGCAAGTGTTGTTTTGTATTTAGAAATATGAAAGTGGTGAAATAACGTTGCTTTCCATGACTGCAAATGTTCTCCAGATCATAAGAAGAGCTAAGGATCCGATGGCCAAAACGGATGTAGCAGCCGTATCCGGGCTATCCTTATCCGCTGTATCAGACCATATCGAACGTTTGCTCAAAGAAAATTTAATACAAGTTTCCAATATAGGAAATTCAAGCGGCGGCAGAAAGCCGAGGCTGTATACGTTAAATAAAGACGTCGGTTATATCATTTCGGTCGAATTAGGAACGTCCAGTGTCCAAGTGGCACTAACGGATTTTGACTGTAATATTTTATGTTATGATCGTTCGCCGGTTAACCTGAGCGAAGGTCCGGAGACCGTATTAACGTATATTTATAAAATGGTAGAACAATTGATGCTCGAACATCATATCAGTAAGAGCACGGTATTAGGGATCGGCATCGGAATTCCCGGCCCCGTCGAATTTGCTTCCGGCCTGCCGATTTCACCGCCGATTATGCCGGGATGGGACCGCTATCCGATCCGGGAGTTCTGGTCTCAATATTTTGATTGCCCCTGTTATGTCGATAACGATGTAAACATTATGGCCTTAGGGGAACATGCCAAGGGATTAAACTTCGAAATAGACAATTTAATTTATATTAAAATCGGGACGGGTATCGGCGCAGGGATCATCTACGACGGCAAACTGTATCGCGGCTCCAGCGGCAGCGCCGGGGATATCGGCCATTTTGATGTCGGTGCGGATGTCAACTGTTGGTGTGGCAATACAGGCTGTCTAGAGGCGGTTGCAGGCGGGAAGGCGATTGCCTCGAAGGCGAAGGAGCTGGCATTGGCCGGGAGAAGCGATTTCTTGCTTGATATCGTAGAGGAAAAAGGAGGGCTAACGCTTAAAGACATAGGCCTGGGCATTCAAAGACTGGATTCCTTATCGGTGGAGTTAATTCGCGATAGCGGTGCTTTAATAGGGCGAGTCCTCGCATCTCTCGTTAATTATTCCAATCCTTCATTAATCTCGATTGGCGGCGGCGTATCCGAATTTGGCGATATTGTATTGGCAGCTATAAGACAAGGGATTTATCAGAGATCCCTGCCGCTCGCAACCCGTAATTTAATCATTAATAAATCGATTCTTGGACGAAAGGCCGGATTGATTGGCGGAGCTTTTATGACCATAGATCAATTGATCATCAATTCTACGGATGACAATGCGCATACGTTTTTTGAACCGAAAGCCAAGCTTCAATAACCGTTAAACCACGGGATCCTTCGTTATTTGCAATGAATAGCCTTGGAGACTCCACTTGTCCTGTGAGCGGGCCTGAGTGGGGAGTCCTCGGGGCTTTTTCGTTGTGGCTGCCGTAAGGCAAGGAATGATTTTGGACTTGCAAACCCATATCAAAATGTGGTACATTACGATTCCGGCTGTTGATAGAGCAGCGGATGCAACCTGAGTTGAAAGCTTCTGAGCATGGCGGATATCCCCCTTGAATGGAAGAACAAAAACGCAGTTGCCAAATCGAATCGGATGTGGTACATTACGATTCCGGCTGTTTGATAGAGCAGCGGATGCAGCCCGAGTTGAAAGCTTCTAAGCATGGCGGATATACCCCTTGAATGGAAGAACAAAACGCAGTTGCCAAATCGAATCGGATGTGGTACATTACGATTCGGCCGTTGAAACAAACA
>NZ_VIDW01000021.1:0-94719 GCF_006519665.1 Paenibacillus sp. tmac-D7
CATTGCTATTGTACTTTGTTATTTTACTTTTTGGAAAATATTTTATAAAATGCCGAAAAAATGATAAGGCAGCCGTTTTTTCGGCTTAACGGCCGAATTTTCGTCATTTCAATGATAAAAACATAGCGTTTCTGCGTTTTTAGGGTTGGCATGGGTTTTGCGTATGTATGAAAGTGTTGCATGCCAAGCAACCATATTCGTTCATTTTGAAGGAGGATTCAAATGAAAGCTGCTATTGTAAATCAATTTCATCAAAAGCTGGAAATCAAAGAAGTACCGACTCCGGATGTCGGACAAGGAGAAGTACTGGTAAGAATCACAGCATGCGGAGTTTGCCATACCGACCTGCATGCCGCTCATGGGGATTGGCCCGTGAAACCTAAACTTCCTTTGATCCCTGGTCATGAAGGCGTTGGCTATGTAGAAAAAGTCGGTCCGGGAGTAAGTTCCATAAACATCGGGGACAGGGTTGGAATTCCGTGGCTGTTCTCCGCTTGCGGCGAATGTGAGTATTGCTTGACCGGTTGGGAAACGTTATGCAAAAGCCAATTAAATGGCGGCTATTCGGTCGATGGGGGATACGCGGAATATTGCGTCGCACCTGCTGCCTATGTCGCGAGAATCCCGGACGGCGTATCGGATGAAGAAATTGCCCCGATCTTATGCGCAGGCGTAACCACCTATAAAGCCCTGAAGGTGACGGGTGCAAAGCCGGGAGAATGGGTGGCGATCTATGGCATTGGAGGTCTCGGACATATTGCGCTCCAATATGCGAAGGCTATGGGATTTAACGTCATTGCAGTCGATATCAGCGACGATAAATTGGAACTTGCCAAGAAGCTGGGAGCCGATCTTACCATAAACGGCAAGTCGGTAAATCCGGTAGAGGAAATCGAGAACAAAGTCGGCGGCGCTCATGCTGCAGTGAGCGTGGCAGTGACTCCGAAAGCGTTTGAACAAGCGTATCGTTCTGTAAGACGCGGCGGCACACTGGTGGTAGTCGGTCTTCCGAGCGGCGAATTGCCAATCCCGATTTTCGATACGGTTCTCAACGGCGTTACAGTAACAGGTTCGATTGTCGGTACAAGAAAAGACATGCAAGAAGCTTTGGATTTCGCTGCCCGCGGCAAAGTGAAAGCGATCATCGAAACACAGCCACTGGAAAAAATCAATGAAATTTTTGAACGTATGGAAAAAGGAAACATTAACGGACGGATCGTCTTGACATTTTAATAATGTAAGCGCTTGCCGCTGAATTTATTGTGCAGTGACACACAAAACACCGTTACGTTATTGGATTTAGCTGAATCACCACTCCACTGAAATCCAATGCGTAATGGTGTTTTTTTCTGATTTGCCGAATAGAATTGTTGCGAAGCAGTGCTCCTATGTGAAACGGAAACGGTGTCTCTCGGTGTCCGAATTTGATCAAATCGTACCGTCGGTAAGGTGTAACATTTTGAAACAATCTTGTTTAAATGGGCACATCTGGATATCCATTATGTTATACTACAATCAATATCACACATGTTGTGTGGAGGTGTTTACGTTGTCATCTCTGGAAATAAGGAAGCATTCAGATGTTGTGGCGAGCTCTTGGAAGCGTTGTCAACAATATGGGTTGAAACAGATGGATCCTGTGTATGACCAATTGGTTACAGGAAAGCAAATTCATGAAATCCTTAAAGAGAATGAGGCTCTGATTAAGCATACCTCACATATTTTCGGGAAAATGGAGCACTTCATTAAGCAATCGAGACAAGTGGCCCTTCTTATCGATGCTCAAGGCAATATTATTTATTCCGTCGGAGATCCTGAATTCTCCAAACGGGCGGCTGCGGTTCAGCTCCAGGTGGGCGCCAATTGGGCTGAAAACAGAAAGGGAACGAATGCCATCGGGGTTGCCATTAACGAAAGAATACCTGTCCGCGTTCATGCCGAAGAACACTACTGCCAGTTGAATCATTTCCTTACTTGCGCATCGTCGCCTGTGTTCAGTCCGACCGGGGAGTTGTTGGGCGCCATCAATTTCAGCAGCAAACAGGAAAACTATAATGCGCTTAGTCTTTCTCTCTCAACGATGGCCGCGGATTCATTGCAGAACCAACTTCTCATCGAAGAATCCAGGAAGGAACATCTCATCACTTTGAAGGAATTGGAATATTCGATGAAAAACAATCCGCTTCCGCTCCTTTCGCTGGATCACGAAAACAGAATCATTCGCGCCAATCAAGCCGCTCTCCGGATTTTAGGCAAGGATGCCATCGGCCATGAATTCTCCGGCATCGAAGGATTTTTTATCGAAGAAATACACGATCATCAACAAAAAGTTTGGCGTTCCATAGCGATTCAAAAAAAAGTGATCAGCGTAAATCGCATGTATACTTTTTCCGATATCGCCGGATCGTGCCCAAGCCTCATACAGAAAAAAGAACTGGCCTACAAAGCGGCTCTCACCGACTTTCCGGTTCTGTTGTTGGGAGAAAGCGGCACCGGAAAAGAATTGTTTGCGCAATCCATTCATTCGGCCAGTTTGCGTTCGAATCAACCCTTCATAGCCGTTAATTGCAGCGCAATACCCGACAGCCTGGTGGAAAGCGAATTGTTCGGTTATGAGCGGGGCGCATTTACGGGAGCCAATCGGGAAGGAAATGCCGGGAAATTCGAGGCTGCCCATAAGGGTACGATTTTTTTGGATGAAATCGGCGATATGTCTTTGCGCGCACAGGCGGCTCTATTGAGGGTTTTGCAGGAACGCACCATCACCCCCGTCGGAAGTGCCAAAAGTAAGCCCATTGATATAAGAATCATTGCAGCGACTCATAAAAATTTGCAAAATGAAATCAAGGAAGGACGGTTTCGCGCCGATCTTTATTACCGTTTGAAAGGAATTCAAATTACATTGCCTTCACTCCGCGAAAGAAGCGATATCGTTGAGCTTGCCATACATTTGCTACGCAGCCATAACGATCCGAACCCTCATTTATCGAAAGAAACGGCAAATAAGCTCTTGCAGTATGCTTGGCCCGGAAACATTCGCGAATTAAACAGCGTCCTTATTCAGGCCGCTTTTCTGGCCGAGGGAAGTCCCATTCGCCCCGAACATCTGCAGTTCGAAACCGACTGTCAAACCGGGCGGCGGGAGGCTCAGGCTGCTGATGATTCCGTCCCTTCGCTTAAAGAGGCGGAAATCGAGGCAATCAAAAGGGCATTGCAGGCAACGGGCTGGAATTTGAGCAAGGCCGCAGCTCTTTTGGAAATCGGAAGAACGACGTTGTACAGAAAAATTGAAGAATACGATATTACAATCTAAAAAAAGCTGCAGGATCTATTGAAATCCACCGGCAGCTTTTTTTGCAGTTCTCCGCTCGATATGAGGTTTTATGAGGTTATGGATTAAGCTACTTCTGTAAGCGATGCATTCATCTTGATTTCATGACTTGCAAATCCGCCAAAGGCTTCGCTCGATCTCTCCAGCACTCAGGTATAACTTTACAATTATCGACGTAAACAGCCCGTAAATACTTTGACACGTTGATAACCTGATCTTCGATGAGTACCTCCCGTATTTCGGACGCTTTTGTCGGCACGATGTTATTCAGTATGATCTTGAATCCATTTAATGGTAGAAACATATCTGGACTCTTCTTGTAAGAACAGAGAGTCGGAAACCGCGGCGAGCTCCCCGAGTCGTATTTAGATAACTTCACTGCTGAATAATGCTCCAATAATAAGAAATACGCATCGAATTCCAGAATGGCAAACCTTTCATCCGGTTCTCTCCGCGTATAAGTGTCCATCATTTTCTGACAATCCTTTAATGTGGGCCAAAAAAATACATGCCGATCCAGACAAGCCCGAAATTGTTCCTGTGTGGTTTCAGCATCTATCATACTGTCAGGAATCCTTAAATGAGCATTTATTGTAACCGAATATTCATGATAGTTCACTTCCTTGGCCTCTGATCGGCGCTCACCTGCACCGTGGGGATTTAGGTTATAACTGGACAATAGAGCATCAAAATGAGCAATAGCCGGCAAATTCCTTACTCTTGTAAAATGATAAAGGGATTTTCTGCTTGTTGCTTTTGTTATTGCAGTGATAACAGCCTCTTTCATCACCTCACTCCTTCACGTCTATCTTGATAGGAGTAGGATTCCAAAAAAGGCTGCATTTCAAACCCTGTCATTTTTCCGTACGAATAGTGCAACTCTATTTATTGCGATTTCTATAAAGCAGATAAATAAAGAAAGGAGCACCTACACCTGCAGTAAACACACCCGCAGGAATATCGAGTGGAAGAAAGGCCGTTCTAGCAAACGTATCGGCAATCAAAAGCATAAGACTGCCAATAAGAGCCGCAACCGGAATTAAGCCGCCAAAAGAAGGACCTACGAGCTTTCTGGCGATATGCGGAGCAATTAAGCCGATAAACCCGATCGCTCCAGCAATAGCCACGGCTGAACCCGCCAACGCCACACTGATGATCAGCAGCAGGAATCGGTGAAGTTGAACAGAAGCTCCTAAACCTTTCGCGACATCGTCGCCTAGTTCTTGAACATTGATGTTTCTCGAATAAATGAGTGCCAAAGGAATAAAAACAATCACCCAGGGCAGCAAGGCATACACATTATCCCACGATGCACCGTAAATACTTCCAGTTAACCAAATATAGGCTTGACTGGCTGCTTTAATAGGGCTGAGGACAATCATTAACATCGTTAAAGAACTGGTCGCCGCTGAAATCCCAATTCCGATCAACACCAGCCTCGTTGAAGTAACCCCTTTATTCCATGCCAACAAATAAATCACGATCGAAACGAAGCCAGCCCCCAAAAAGGCTGCTACCGGGAGCCACTGGATACTGACCGTACCGGCAAAATAGGTAAAAAAAGCCACTGCCGCAAACGCGGCTCCCCCTGTAATCCCAATAATATCCGGCGAGGCTAGCGGATTGCGGATAATTCCCTGAAGGATCGATCCGGAAACACTCAGAGCCGCTCCAACCAGAACAGCAACTATTATACGAGGAAGCCTTAAAGTGCCAATAATCAACGAATTTACGGCTGTTCCTTGCCCAAGTAACGTTTTGAGCACGTCCACTGGTGAAGTACCCTTGTTGCCCAGCCCCAGACTCATAACAAATACAATGATCAACATTGCCGTTAACACCGAGAGCTGAATCACCGTTCTTTTCTGCACAAGAAAAGAAAACTGTCCCTTTTTGCTTCGAACAACGATTAACTGCTTCATGGCGAAACCCCTTTCGAGCGAAACCCCTTCCTCGCAGTGTAAATAAAAAATGGCACTCCGATTAAAGCCGTCATCACTCCGATCGGAATCTCTCCGGGCATAATCACAAACCGAGCAATGATATCTGCAAGTAACAACAAGATAGCCCCCAGTACGGCACTGTAAGGAATAACCCAGCGATAATCAATACCCACCAGGAAACGGGCAATGTGCGGAATAACGAGACCTACAAATCCGATGGAGCCGGCAACCGCAACAGAGCTTCCCGCCAATAAAATGACCGCAACCGCAATTGAAATTTTCACAAGGCCCGTTCTTTGCCCCAATCCCTTGGCGACATCCTCTCCCGAAGTCAGGATGTTGACAGGCTGTGCCAGTACCAATGCGGTGATCCCGGCGAATACCATATACGGTAAGACCGGAATTAATCCATCAGCCGATTTGCCGGCGACAGAACCCGCTAACCAAAACAAAACATTTTGTAAGCTGGCTTCATTAACAACCAGCATGCCTTGAGTAAACGAGGTAAATAAGGCCGTCATAGCTGCACCGGCTAACACAATTTTCAGTGGAGTTAATCCGTCCCTGCCCAGGGAACCGAGGAAATAAACGGTCAAAGCGCCAATACCCGCTCCCAAAAAGGCGACCCATACCAATTGATCCAGGGAAGAGACGGGGAAAAACGTTAACGCCAATATAACAAAAAAAACGGCACCCGAATTAATCCCGAAAATACTTGGAGAAGCTAAAGGATTTCGAGTCAACGCCTGCATCAGAGCCCCTGCAACGGCTAAATTCCCCCCGATCAGAGCAGCAAATATGGCGCGGGGGAACCGGGTCGTTTGGATAATCACATGTTCGTTCGATGACATATCATAATGGGTAAATGACTCGACAGCCGTTAGAAAGCTTATCTCCGTTGTTCCAAGGACGATACTTAGTATAAAAGAGATCATAAGTATAAAAAAACCAAACACCAAACCCAGCGCTCTTAAAGGTGTCTGGTGTAATAATGGATTCACAAAGACCCTCCTCTTTGAGGTTCATTCCCTCCATAGCCTTCATAACACGAAGCGGTATAAAACGAGTGAACTCATTGGAGGCTGTTGACACCAGCGCTCGTCAACAGCCTCTTTAATTTAACTATATTATTTCAATCCATAGAAAGCATAGAGATCATCCAGCATCTCCATAGCTGCTAACGGACCAGAGCCGTTATTCCATACCGCCGTATCTACCTCGAATACTCTATTGTTTTGAACGGCTTTCAAATTTTTCCACAGCGGATGCTCGCTCCATGCTTTTCTCAAATCCAGTCGACCGTCATTTCTTGTCGTACTCGTTTGATCAAATATGATATCTGCATCCATTTGCGGAATATTTTCTTTGGATGAGAGCTGAACTCCCCATTCTGTTCCCCTCTGACTAGCAGGACGGGCAATTCCCAACTCTTCCAAAACGAGAGCTGAGAATCCGGTATAAACAATTCGGGCATGATCCACTCGAAAGTCAACAATGCCCACTTCCAATTTTAATTTATCGCCCATTTTCCCCTTGAAATCAGTTACTTTTCGCTCCCACTCTGTCAGAAATTGTTTCTCTTCTTCCTTTTTGTTTAGAGCTTCTGCTGACAGTTTCAACGTATCCTTCCACAGATGTACCTCTTCTGTCATGACGGTTGGCGCAATGGCCGATAATTGCTGATAAATTTTCTCGTGGCGTGTTTTGGAAGCGATAATCAAGTCCGGTTGAAGTGAAACCAATTTTTCCAAGTCGGGCTGGTTTTCCGAGCCCAAGTTGGTTGCCCCTTCCATCTGGGCTCTGATGTAATTGTACCAAGGTTGTTCTATCCAGGATTCAACGGCTCCCACAGGCTTAACTTTCAGCACTAAGGCAGCGTCCGTAGCTCCTTGAAACAGCGTGACCACTTTCTTAGGTGTACCTTTAACTTCCGTAGTACCCATGGCATGTTGAATGACTCTGGCCTCTTGATTCTCAGTTTCTTGTACTTGTGTCGGCTGAGAAAGTGCTCCCCCTTGCTGATTCCCCCCGCAACCAGCGATCACGAACATAAATAGAAAAATCGCTGCTAGTACTAATCCATATTTGTTACTTCTAACCATCCTTGTACCTCTCCTTTTTCTTGTTGAACGTATGGTATTGATATTGATTCTTATTCTCATTATAAGAGAGTAATCTATAAAGAACATGGATATTAATGATTACTTTTTGGACTTTTCCGATATTTCAGCAGCTCATGGCGGATGTCCGCTTTTTTACTCCTCATCCGACATCAGCAGCTGATGCACTTTGTCCAGAAATAAGTCATGAGACAGCGCATTATAGCTCGTATAGAGATGCTGGCTGTCATACATACAATAAACTTTTCTGTTCCTGACTGCTTTTAAAGCATGCCATTGTTTGTTGTCATATAACGCACCTACTTCATTTCGGATCGCCTGATCCATCTGTGCAGTCCCATTGTGCCTATAGCTAGTTAATAGGATCCGATCCGCTTCAAACTCAAACAAATCCTCCAGCGTTACCTCCTTATAGTGGGCAATACCCGGCACCCCTTGGGGAGCGGTCAACTTTAAATCGCCATACAGCACCGTCCCCATGTTTCGTAGACCATACACACACATTTTCCCTTCGCCAATACCAACGATTAAGAAGGTTTCATCTCCGATTTTGCTTTTTATTTGTTTTCGAATCGTTTCCGCTTTTCGCTCATAACGCTCCAGCCAACCGTTTGCTTCCTTTTCTTTGCCAACGATCTTAGCTATGGTCTGAAAATGAACTCTCCAGTCATTAGAATAATGAAGAGTGATCGTCGGGGCGATTTGATTAAATATTCTCTCTTTTTGAGATTTTTCCACATGGCGAGAACCGCTCGCCACAATTAAGTCTGGCTTGGCAGTCACCAGTCTTTCCAAATCAGGATTGGAGTGGCCGACAGCAATTGTGTTGCGCAACCGGGTGGTGATCGGATAAGCGTTATTGATGACAGCGGCATAAGGCTCGATGCCCAGCGCAATCAAATGACCTGTTGTTTGATGATTAAGTGAAGCAATTTTGCTGGAATATTTGATTTTTTTCACATAAGACATCGGCGAGTAACCTGTCTCTGCTTTAAACTTGCGACTGAAATAAAATTCATCGCTAAAGCCGACGCTGTGGGCAATCGATCGAAACGATCCGTCAGACTGAACCAGCAATTGCTTGGCTTGGCTAATCCGAATTTCAGTCAAATATTCCATCGGGCTTTTTTCGACTTGTTTCTTGAATGCCCGTGAGTAATAATCCGCACTCAAACCTGCGATTTCAGCAAGCTTCTCTCGGGTAATATGTAATGGATAGTATTGTTCCATATATTCCAAGGTGAGATGAATCGCTTGTTTCAAATCTGACTTCTGTTCATGAATGGTATCCTTGAATAGCGCGACTATCATTTCTTGAAACATCATATTCGCTTTCATGACATCCCAGCTACTGTCACTGCGATGTTTTTTCTCCATCTCTTGAACCATGTCGGCCAGAAACTGAAAATGAGCAGTATATAGTTCATCCGGACATTTCAGTTCCGCAAGTACAAAATGACCCGGATCCGCAGGTTGCAGCGCATAAAACTTTATGTAATAATAATCTGCTTGGCTACTTGGGTGAATGGACAGTTTTACATAGGCACCGGGAGATACGATGAAAATCTTTTGCCGCTGTAAGGGATAGCTCCGTCCGTCGATGACAATGTCTCCTTCAGCTTCCATAAACAACAACATTCCATACAACGAATTATCATGCTGAAATAAGGTTTCATTCGAAATTACGTGTTGACTATCTTCCAGTTTATACAGGCAAGCAGCGAGTCGCGTTGAAAGATGTGAGCTGTTATTCATTTGCACTCGTCCTTTTCTGTGAATAATAATCATTCTCATTACATGTTATTTCGACAAATCTATCGCGAATTCCTTGTTCGGATACGATTTTATCCTTCCTTCAGAACAGTTGCAGCGGCAAATAAGACCCGACCATATCCGTACTTCTTCCGGATCAGTGAGTCCACGTTTCCACAATAACAACACGGTCCTCTCTTAAAAAAACTCACTTTCATTATAGTAAAGCGGAGCGTTCTTGCAAGCTTCTCCCTATCAAGTCATTCGTGTTTCTTAACTACTTTCGGACAGGTTGAACAGTAGCTTTCGTTCGCGGAAACTTTATAATAGAAACAACAAGTCTTTCGAATACGAACCGGTTGATTTGCAGAAGAAGTCATACATGCAGGAAAGTAAAACTTTTCCATGGGATTGTCCGTTTCCCCGAATACGGTCCCTGGCGCTTTACTTATCAGATATTCGAAGTCCTCCTGTATGCGCTTGTTTTCTTGTGAATTGGCCCCTTCCCCCATTCGTTTCTCATACAGCGAATATAAACGAACTGCGGTATTTTCCCATAAAATAGCCACTGGAATGTTGGCGGTTTCAGAAATGGAACGCCACAGTTTTGCCAAATGCCCTGCGAAGAGATTTCTTATCGTTTCATTACGCCATTCATCCCGTTTCCCAGCCGCAGGTTCGGTAACATGCAAATCTGGCGCACATATCCTGGTCGACCAAGATTTATTGTGGGTTACGGACGATTCAAGAAGGCTATTTTCGATACCTAAATCCAATCCTTTATTGTACATCGTCATGGCATATAAACCGGTAGTCAGGGTTAGAAAGGCGTACCTCTTGGAGAACTGCGAAGCGGTAATCATTCTTGACGGAGACCGGAGAACACTTGATAATTCATCCAAATACGACGCACATTTTTTACCGTCAAGCAAATCGACAGATCGAATACAATCCGTTGAATATGGCAATGGCTTGATGGATAAATGAAAATTTTTTGTTAAGTAATCCAATTCTTCCACTTCAAGCCGGGATTGCATATTCACCAAATTTCCTCCCTTTGATTGATTATTATTATTATCAATACAATAAAATGATTTGAACATGGACATTTATGTCCGATTTTTGGAATAATCCGACATAAGCAGGACGATGATAAGCGTTATCCAACCGGAGAGGCAAAATAACCTCTCCCCTTCTGTACGGACCGAAAAAACAGAAAAGCACGCCAAATGCCTATCGGCATTAAGCGTGCTTCGCTTTTTGCGACCCTTTCGGAACTGTTCGGTGCAGCTGCTGGATCTCGAATCGAAACAATTGGACGTCTCGGCGAACCTTATCCTTGTTGGAATCCACGTTGTCCTAACGCAAGTAAACTTCATCGCTGCCTTCATCATGAGCGGGCTTCGCGGAAGTGGACAACAGACTGGCCTTTCTCAAGATTTCCCGGAACGACAAGGAAAAAAAGTCGGGATCCTCCAGCCCGTTCACGTACCCTACCGCCGCGGAAACGGCAACATTGTTGATGAAGACAGAGCAGGAGAATAACCGGATGTAACGATCGACTTCTGCCTCGTCTGCCAAAGTGATCATGACGAATTCATCGCCGGCATATCTGCAAACAAAATCCCGATCTTCCTTTACCAAGGATGCCATCCTGCCGGAAAATTCACGTATCACATCATCGCCGAAAGGATGGCCGTAACGCTTGTTGATGTTGCCAAAACCGTTCAGGTCAATAAATAAAAGATGAAAAGGTTGTTTCTTTTTCAGGAACGCCTCACCGACGGATTGGATATAAGGTGCACGATAGAATCCCGTCAGCGAATCCATAAATTCAGACAATTTCATCTTGATGGCTTCCCGGGTTACCAAACCGGCAAGCTTGCCCTCTTCCATGATTAATAGACGTTTAATTCGGTGTTGATCCATAACTTTCAGCGCGTCCCATATAAAGAATTCAGAGGTAATCGTGATAGGGTCGGGCGTCATGGCGTCCGCTACAATCCGGTTGGGATGCGTTGAGCGCACATCACGGGAAGTGAAGATGCCTACGACCGTGCCGTGATCCATAACGATTAGCGACCCCACTCTCCATTCGTTCATGAGTTCCGCTGCATAGAAAACACTCTTGTCTGACGAAACCGTATAAACCGGGGACGTCATGAGCTCGGACACTTTCATCCCAGTTCGACCTCCCGTTGTACGGAAACTGCAATTTTCAGTTCCGAGCGCAGCACCGTAGTATCGAGGATCAATCGTTCCGCTTCCTCCATGACAATCTTCATGAGGAGGGTTTGGTCCAGCATTTGCAAAAGCGAATTTCGGACCAGAATGGCTTCTATTTTGGGATGATCAATCTTAAGCAGGGTAAATTGTCCGGGGGAGAGCGCCTCTGACATTCGCCTGACGGCTTCTGGACCGATTGGCGCTTTTTTCCCGATAATTAACAAGTCCTGCATCGGCGGAACTTCAAATTCGGAAATTTTGAGTGAAAGTGTTGCTTTGCGTGAATACATGCTTTTATCTTCCATCTTGCGTAGTCCTCCAGTTTCAGATTCAACTTCTTCTTCATATGTTCAGTCGATTCGGTTTCCCTAAATAATACCCCTGTCCGATCGTTACACCGAGACATGCTGCACAGACGAAATCCTCTTCCCGCTCAATCCCTTCCAAAATAAGGGTGCTGTCAGCGTCCCCGCAGTAATCGACAAAGAGCTGGACTACCTTTTGTTTCTTCTTGCAAAGGGATAGCTCTTTGGAAAAAAATTGGTCTATCTTAATGAAGTCCGGCGATATCTCGAAGATTTTCCGAAACGTAGTCGTTCCTTCCCCTACATCATCCAAAGCAATCAAGAACCCATTGTTACGGAGATCTTTGATTCTTTGCATAAATACAGGGTTGCTCCAAATCGGCTCTTCGGTAATGGATTCGTTGATTTCAAGCACAATGCGATGGACAAAAGAAAGGAGCCGCCTCCTGAGATCATTCACAAACAAAGGAAAAGCATCGGCAATGATGGTAGATGGGAAAAGATTAATGAACAACAACCCGTCTTCTTGTGCAACCGGAGAAAAAAAGAAGCTGGAAAGCGCATGATCAATGGACCAGGTATCCAATTGATACAATCGGTTCTGTTCAATAGCTCCTTGAAAAAGCGCATTCGGGCCAATGCCGGATGTACTGCGAATCAAAGCTTCATAACCGACCTTGCCTTGATCGGGAAGTCGCCGCAGCGGCTGAAATACATGGTAGAAATGATTGTTTTCAATAAGATTTGCAATATTCTCCATCGAGTCTTCTTTCCTCTCAAATGAAAGGGCTACTCCGAAAGAAAAGAGTAGCCCTCCAGCATCCATTTCGGTAACCCAACTGCCGCAGATGGAATCCTTAGGCCTGAAGTATTGCTCCCCTGCCTTTGGGCAGGATCGATTCATGCGTCCGATGACCTGTTTTTGAAAAAAGTGAACAGCGACCTCTGGTTAATGTAATTCCAACGTACTGCGCTAATATACCTATATAATACCTTTCGCCAAATTTCACCAAATTCCTTCACAAGCAAATATGTTTTTTGTTTGAACGTTATTCATCTAAACGTTATACATCTAAACGTTCGTCTCAATTGGTGAAGTATTAAGAAGGTTAAGGAAAGCGTGGGGAGATACGAAATGAATTGGTTGCGGATCCGCTTGTTTCGGTTGTTTATGTAACGAGGAATGACGGGGTGTAACCGAATGGTCGGGTTGTTGGGGGTCTGTCCCCCAATCAACCGATTCCATTCGGGAATGAAGCCTTTCATTTGTTAGCTTTAGAGGAAACGAATTAAACAGTCAGGCGATTACCAGCCGGGGACTAGCACAGTCTTACCACCATAAGCTTCCAGAAATGCTTTTTTCATTGCATCACTTTGATACGCTTCCTTCAACACCTTTATTTTAGGTGAATCGACCAACTCCGGACGGGTAGCAATGATATCAGGAGATAAAACTTCTTTTCTTTCCTTCGCCAAAGCATCCTTGTCAAAATCGAACCCATTATCTGCAGCTACTGTGGCATGTAAAAAAGCGGCATCTACGTCATCCAGCGAGCGTGGCAACATGGCATACTCAATTTCTTTAAACTTGTAATTGTGGGGGTTTTCCACAATATCATTAACTTTGACCTGAACACCGCTTACACCATCTCTTAACTTAAGTAATCCCGCGTCCTGAAGCATAACCAATGTACGGCCATTGTTGGAGGGTTCAACCGGAATAGCAATAGTTCCGCCGTCCGGAATGTCCTTTAGACTTCTATGTTTTTTGGAAAAAACACCGCCCCAATCGTAAAACGCTTCAAATGCCGCTACCAGATTAGTTCCATTACCGGCATTAAATCCATCCAGATAGGCTTGATGCTGGAAATAATTGGCATCTGCATTTCCTTCTTTAACCGCTAAGTTTAACTGAATACTATCACTAATAAATTTATAATCCAATTTATATCCTCTTTTTTCTACCTCTGCTGCCAGAACACGAGTGGTATCCTGATACAATTTATAATTCGTTGCTAAGAATACAATCGTTTTATCATTAGAATTACTGCCAGTTGCGGTTTCTTTCGTACTGCATGCCGTCATGAGAAGGAAAATCGCGATAATAACCATCAACAGTGTCTTTTTCATAATAACTCTCCATTTTTTCATATTTTATATTTTATACTTTTAAGTTTTAGATCTTATTTATTTCCTTTTATCCAGTTTCCGGACTGCCATATTTCCGATCATCTGAATCAGCTGCACGATGATCACAATCATCACAACCGTAAAAACCATTACATCTGTCTGATACCTGTAATATCCATATCTTATGGCAAAATCTCCAATGCCGCCGCCTCCAACTAGTCCTGCAACTGTCGAGTACGAAAGGAAGCTGACACTAATAATCGTAGCGGCATTTGCAATTCCTGATCTCGCCTCTACATAAAGAACCTTCCAAATGATCTGATAAGTATTCGCTCCCATAGACTCCGCAGCCTCTATAACACCACGGTTAACTTCAAGCAAGGTTTGCTCTACAAACCTTGCAAACTCTGGAATGGCGCTAATAGCCAGAGGAACCGTAACTGCTGTAGTGCCGATCGGTGTCCCAACTATAAAGCGGGTAAGAGGAATAATGGCAATCAATAAAATGAGAAACGGGAAAGAGCGAACGATATTGACCATTCCGTCAATGACAACGTAAAGACGAGGCGCATTTACGAGCGAGCCGGGACGGATTAAAAATAATAAGGTCCCAAGTGGTGTACCTATCACGATCGCAATACCGAGCGAAATGACCATCATGTAAAACGTCTGGCCGAGCGCTACAACGATCTCCGGCCATAATGCGATGATATTATCCAACAAATACACCCTCTCCTTCCCGGCGTACTTCAATTTCATTATTAAATAAAAACTTCGTGATTCTTGTTTGAGGAACAAAATTCGGGTCTTTTAATTGAAACTTTTCCACGACATGACCATTTTCCATAACGGAGACTTTATTGCAAATAGATTTGATCACCTCCATTTCATGGGTTACGATGACAATGGTGATCCCGGATTTTTCATTCAGTTCTTTTAAAAATGCTAAGATACTTTCCGTTGTTTGCGGATCCAATGCGGATGTCGGTTCATCACAAAGCAGTATTTTAGGCTGAGTCACCATGGTTCTGGCAATGGCCACTCTCTGTTTTTGCCCACCGCTCAATGTAACTGGATAATGATCTGCTTTGTCCGATAAACCAACAATCTCCAAGCACTCCCTGATTTTTTTTCTGCGTTCTGATTTCGACACCCCTGCTATCTCCAAAGGAAAAGAGACATTATCAAAAACGGTTCGGTTGCCGATTAAATTGTAGTTCTGAAAAATCATCCCCATAGACATTCTTTTTTTCAGTAGTTGTTTTTTGGTAAGAAGGGTCAAGTCTTCCCCATCCACGATAACTGAACCGCTGTCAGGCTTTTCAAGCAAATTAATCGTCCGTAAAAGTGTTGATTTTCCTGCTCCGCTAAAGCCTATAATTCCGTAAATATCCCCTTGATCGACTTCCAACGACGCAGAAGAAATGGCCTGGAATTTCCCCCCTGGAGTTACAAACGTTTTATTGATGTTATCTAATAAAATCAATTTTTCATTCCTCCACACTCACGAAGTAACTTGAAAAGCAGGATATCCATTTCCACAGCTTCCAACTCTCAAAAGAAATCGAGCATATAGGTCGTCCGCCGTGGAATAATCGCTTCCCATTGAGCAAGAACTTCTTCCACTCCCCCGATCCGTCCGATTCGATGCAACTCTTCAGGTCTCTTATATCCTAGCAGCAGAGCTGACAGGGTTTGGATATCGCAGCGAATCGCCGTTCGATCAGACACAGTATCGTTTTCATTCAAAGGATTTATGCCTGCCCTCCCTTCCCCATTAATCGTTAGCTCCCATAATCCATCGTTCCACGGCGCGTACTTGTCGGTAAGACGAATGGCAAGCTTAAGTGATTCGCCTGTTGCTGAAAAAACGTACTGCTCTATGAATTGTTGGACATCGACAATTCGCGCCATAAAATACGGCAGCACCTCTTGATGAATGCGCGGGTCGGGAAGCAAAAATGGCAGCGCATCATCTACCGGCGCCGTCACCACGGCTCTTTCCACCATGGAATCGTGATTGGACAAATACGACCACAATCCCCATCTGGCATCCTCATCTAAAAATACAAATTCATGAACGAGTAATTCCCTCTGTACCCGAAATTGTTTGGCCTTAAGATGTTCCGACTGCTTCCTGATCTCGTAAAGAGCATACCCCGCAGGCGTACCGTCCTCCCGAAAATATACAGCTGCATGGCCTTTCTTGCGCTGAAAAATCGGACTTTTCCACCAATCTAACGGACGGACTAACGTACCGTTATATCGTGCGGCATAAACTTCGTATACTCGACTCAATAATTCGATGTCTCCGTCCCGGCGTTCCACATATCCGTTCGTTTCTACACGAGGCGGAAATTGAGCCGTCTCCAGCACATATTGTTTATATTCAGTGTACGTTTCCCATCCGTACTTACGGTAAAAACCAAAGGAAAAGGGCACAAGGAAGGAGAGGGACTGCCCATTCTCCTTCATCGTTTTGAGAGAATGCAATATGAGTTTGGATATCAGCCCCTGCCGACGCAGTTCAGGCCATGTCGATACACGCGTAACCCCCCCTATCGCAACACGAGTTCCATTGATATACGTTTCAAACGGAACGATCGCTAATTGAGCGGAGAGGCGGACTTCGTCAAATATGCCCCATGTTTGCTCCTTCGTGAAACGTGCGCGTAAAATTTCTTTATCCTTTTCATTAAAGTCCAATTGAAAGGCATACTTCGTTAATTCCAGACTCGTTTCGAAATCGTCCTGACCTAAAGCGCGAATCTCCATGCGACACCTCATCTTTTGTACGGAATTTCAACTGCATGATGAAATCAAGAGTAATAGCCTGGCGTTGGATATTCTTTGGTTAACACCCACCTTCCCACGTTGCGTAGCTTGTATTCCGCAGGATTATGGAGAGTATGCGTACGAACGTTGCGCCAGAAACGGTCAAAACCGTATTTGGTCGTGGCAGAACGTGCGCCCATCACATCAAAGATCCGGCTGGTCACGTCCAACGCCACTTTCCCGGCCAGCACATTGGCGGCAGCGACAAGAACGGCCGTTTCCCCGCGTTCCTCTTCGGTCAAATCGAACTCTTTCTCCCAAGCCCGGTCTAATTGGACCCATGCTCTGTCGGCCAAACTTACAGCCCCTTGGACTTCGACCCAAAACTCGCCATACTGACGGAGGATAGAGGGATCCTCCGAGGCTTTTTCCACTCCGGAAGTTATCCATGCGCGTGAAGTCGTAGTGGTGTACTTGCTTGCCTCTTCAATGGCGCCAAGCGCACTGCCGATAAATACATTGAGCAGCACACTTTGAGAAAAGGAAGGAGAAATCGTAGAGAAAGCCGTATGCTTATGATAATTCGTATCCAAGATCTCCTCTTTCTCCACAATGACATCCTCAAAGGACACCGTTCCGCTGCCGGTTTGTTTCTGTCCGATGCCATCCCAATCTTCATGAACCGTAACGCCTTGACGATTGGTCGGAATAGCCCCATAAATCAGCTCGAAAGTTTGATCGTCCTCCCAGCTAATAATGAGATAGTCCGAACCTGGCGCCCCTGAACTAAAAGGCCTCTTCCCGTTCAAAATATACCGATCCCCGTCGCGTTTACCAAACAAACTTCGGCTCATTGCATTTACTGAATTTCCCCAAAACCAGTTGTTTTTGGCCGATTCCGTGTAATAATACTCTTTTTGTTTAGGTGAACCATGCCAATGCGGTGACCCTGCCGCTATAAAATGGTAGCCGTACAAATGGGCAAGTGACGCGTCCACCTTGGCAAACTCCCGAACGATGCGCAGCACAGCCGACCACGGTTGTCCCTCTCCCCCGTATTGCTTGGGGATAAGTAAATTCAACAAACCGCTTTCCCGAAGCATATTCAGCTGCCGGATCGGTGTCCCGCCTGCTTTATCTCGTTCTACCGCATCCTTGGCAAACTCTTGCGCCAACTGAACCGCTTTTTCAAAATATAGATCCGTTTCATTTATCACTAAACTCATTTCTTATCTCTCCATTCTATTTGGTAAATTTTGTACTGACCGTTTATGAATACCGCTGCACTCCTGGGTCGAGGGACAAGACAGAATCTACTAACTTTCGAGTTGACGGGTGTACTGCCCTTTCGTACAATTCATCTGCCGGCAGCATTTCGACCACCCGTCCTTTATCCATCACAGCCACTCTGTCACAGAAAAACTCGATGACCGCCAGGTTATGCCCGATAAATAAATACGTTAGATTTAATTCCTCACGCAAATCCAACAGCAAGTTTAAAATTTGGGCTTGAATGGATACATCCAAGGCGGAAGTAGGCTCATCCAGGATAAGAAATTCCGCTTGTACGGCTAATGCCCGTGCGATCCCGATTCGTTGACGCTGTCCGCCGGAAAACTCGTGAGGATAGCGGGTAAAATGTTCTTTTTTCAACCCCACCTTCTCCAGTATGAGATATACGGAAAATTCCGCTTCCGATCGATGATTGGCAATCCCCATCCTCAACATGGGAGTCACGATTTGTTCTCCGATCGTTTTACGCGGATTTAAGGATGAAGCACTGTCCTGAAAGATAACCTGCATCCTTCGGTAATATGGAATCAATTCTTTATGGGAAAGATTGGTTATGTCTTTGCCGTCAAAATAAACGCTCCCTTCACTCGGTTGAATGAGCCTTGCAATCAGTCGGCCCAATGTAGATTTACCAGAACCGGACTCCCCGATCAGGCCTACGATTTCTCCGCTGCGAATGGCCAAGTCAACCCCGTCAACTGCCTTAAAACGATGCGGCTTCTTCCACAAAAAGCCTGACGTAATGCTGTAGGTCTTACTCAAGTTCTTCGTTTCAACCAGCAGCGTCACTTCGCTTCACCTCCCGTTGAAAGCAAGAGACCAGATGTTCCTGTCCCAAGGAAACTACCCCGGGCGGGTGGCTGAAGCAGCGTTCCGTCGCCTCCTTGCAGCGGCTCCCGAAACTGCAGCCTTGTGGCATATTCATTAAATCGGGTGGAACTCCATCAATTTGAGATAATCTGCGGCGTGCTGACTTTGTGCCTTTGTTCCCGATTTCGGGCACCGAACGGATCAGTCCCCGTGTATACGGATGTTCCGGTGCTGATAGAATACGGCTCGTATTTCCGTATTCCACAATTTTCCCCGCATACATAACCGCCACCTTGTCGCTCAAATAGGCCACCACACCAAAATCGTGGGTGATGATGATGATTGAAGTATTAAACTCCTGGTTGATGCTCTTCAATAAATTCAGAATCTGTTTCTGAATGGTGGCGTCGAGTGCCGTAGTAGGTTCGTCCGCAATAATTAGCTTGGGTCGGCAGCTGATCGCCATCGCGATCATCATACGCTGCCTCATCCCGCCGCTTAAGGCGTGAGGATAGGACTTCAGCACACGCTCTACATCGGAAATTCCCATTCTTTGAAGCCACTGCCGGGCTTCGATCACCGCTTCTTTCTTTTTGATCCCCCGGCGGTACGCAATCGTCTCAACCAATTGCGTGCCGATTTTGTAAGAGGGGTCGAGCGCCGTCAATGGATTTTGAAAGATCATCGAGATTTCTTTACCGCGAATCAGGTTATACTCTTTCTCTTCCAAACTAGTGAGTTCCGTTTGATTAAAACGTATTTCACCAGACGTGATTTGTGCCGTATTCTTGGGAAGCAATCCCATAATGGAAAGTGCGGTCATGCTCTTTCCAGATCCGGATTCCCCTACCAGTGCCAACACTTCACCGGGAGACACTTGGAAATCGATACCATTCACCGCTTTGACAGTACCACGGGGAGTGACAAGCTCCGTATGGAGATTGCGAACTTCCAGTAATGACAAGCGATCGCCTCCTTTTATCGGATTTTATCATTTCATTCGTTTATAAGGATCCAGCCAATCTCTTAATCCATCTCCCAGCCAATTAAATCCAAGTGAGACCAGCATGATGAGTAATCCTGGAATCGTAGCCACATGGGGCGCACCTTGCGTCAAAACCTTCATTCCATCTCCAGTCATTCTGCCCCAGTCTGAATCGGGCGGTTGAATACCCAATCCCAGAAAACTAAGTCCCGATGAGAATACGATCATGGAACCGACTAAAGTAGTGGCATAGACGATTAACGGTGAGATGACGTTAGGAAGCAACTCCCTGAAAAGTATGGACGTCGTAGAAGCTCCAAGCATACGTGCCGCCTCAATATATTCTTTACCTTTCTCCTCTTTGACGGAAGCGAAAACGACTCTCGACATATAAGGGATGAGCGCTACTGTAATGGTAACAAGTATGGTCATCACACCTGGACCTAATATTGCTGCTATCGCAATCGCGAAAAGAATCATTGGGAACGCAAAAAGTACATCCAAGATCCGCATGATCAATTCGCCAATCCTCCCTTGGACAAAGCCAGCCATTAGACCTAACCACATACTGATAACAAAAGCGATTGTGATCGGCAGCAGAGCCGCAAGCAAGGAATATCGGCTCCCCCATATCAGACGGCTCAGTATATCCCTGCCTTGATCATCCAGCCCCAGCAGATGCCCTGGCGTACCAGGAGGCGAAAGGCGTAGAGCACCATCGCCGGCATTCGGGTCATAAGGGGAGATCCATGGCGCCAGCAACGAGATCAGAATAGCGGCTAGCACGATCAAAATGCCTGCTAAAGTTTGTTTGTCTTGACGGATTCTTCTCCATGCCTGATTTACATCTAATTTCGGGTTTAACGTCGTCGGGATCCATGCCTCTCTGTTTCGCATTTTGTACACCTCTTGCCTGCTTGGAAAACTTAGCCGCTCATTCGCGGATTGAGCATATCTACAACGAGATCGGTAATCAAGTTCACGAGTACAAAACTGAAAGCAACGAACAAAACGCCTGCTTGAATCATCGGAATGTCATGGGCTGTTATGGCTTGGTAAAGCAGCGTTCCTATGCCGGGCCAGGAGAAAACCATTTCCACGAATAATACGCCCCCAAGCAAATGTCCGATTTGCAAGCCAGTAATATTGATGACTGGAGATAGCATATTACGGAACACGTGTCTTCGTATGATCAAGCTTGCCGGCATCCCATAGGATCGAAACGTTTTAATGTAATCGGCATTCATGACATCCATCAAGCTCGAACGGGTCAACCTTGCAATAACAGCTAGTGAAACGATAGCCGTAGCAATAGACGGTAACAGCATATGTTCGAGAAGACTGAAGAAGCTTCCCTCATTTCTCATATCGTACATGCCGGATGAAGGGAGCCATCCGAGTTGAAGGGAGAATATCCACATGAGGACAATCCCAAGCCAAAACACCGGAACACTGGCACCGAGCTGTGCAAGAAACATACTGATTCGATCAAACCAGGAAGACGGTTTTAAACCGGACAACACACCGATTACTACTCCTAAACCGACACAAATGATTAGGCTTCCCAAAGTCAGAATGAGCGTGTTTTTAAAATTTTTCATCAAAACATCCATAACCGGAACACGCATAATGATCGAATCTCCCAAATCCCCTTTTACGATGTGACTCAACCAAAGGAAATACTGCATCAAAAACGGTTCATCTAAACCGAACTCTTTACGTAATTCCGCGACATTCTCCGGCGTGGCCTGTTGCCCCAGAATATTGGACACCGGATCGCCGGGGCTTAAATAGACGGTTAAAAATACAAAGAAAGTCACGCTGAAGAGCACAGGAAGTACCGAGAGAATTCTCTTCAATACGAATCCCGACATCAAATCGATCTTCCCCTCCTTATCAAGATTTGTTTACTGTTTAATCCAAACTTTGTTCAAGTCATACCAATCTTGGGCAGCGACAACAAACCCGTTCACATTTTTACCAATCGCATAATGTGTGCGATCGTAATAGATTGGCAGTATTCCAGCATCCTCAGCAATAATCTTGTTAGCTTCTTTCCAATAGGTAATTGATTTTTGCTGGTTCGGTTCCAGAATGGCTTTGTCTACGGCTTGATCGAAGGCAGGGCTTACGTACTTTCCGCTGTTTGACCCGCTATTAGAATGAGCGACAATATATAGCCAATAGGGAGTAACAAATCCCCATTCCATACTGTCTAAACCTATATCTGGCGTCTTGGCTTTCTTTACGGCTAAATAGCTGTTCCAGTCATAGGTCTGGATCTTTAACTTGATTCCGACTTTGGCCAAGTCCCGTTGTATCCATTCGGCGACAGGTTCCTTCCCCGCATAGGTGATCAATTTTGTTTCGAACCCTTCCGGATAACCTGCCTCTTTCAAAAGCGCCCTAGCCTTCTCCGGATCATAGCTGAAATCCTTAAAATTCGGATCAAAAGCCTCATTGCCGGGATTTTGAATACTAAAAGCCGAAGAAACGGTGTTTTTTAACAGATCTCTCGCAAGTCCTTCTCGATCAACGGCATAAATAAACGCTTGCCGGATTTTGGGATCTTTAAAGTATGGACTATCAAAATTAAAAGCATAATAAAAAATAGATGGCAAGTCACCTTCCCCAATTTTGAACCCTTTATCCCTTAGTTTGGCAACACTATCCCTTGATGGCCACGAAATGATATCGATTTCCCCTGTCTCCAAAGCGGTTACTCGAGCATTGTCATCAGGAATCGGCCGGAAAATCACTTTGTCGAGATAAGGTTTATCTCCCCAGTATCCATCGAAACGTTTCAACTCAATTTTTTCCCCACGAATCCTTTCAACGAATTGGAACGGGCCTGTTCCAACGGGATGCTCTGCATAACCGTCGTTCCCCCATTTCTTGAGCGCCGTAGGACTCAAGATCAATCCCGTACCCCCACTGCCTTGAGCGAGCATGCGCAGGAAAGGGGAAAACGGCTTTTCAAATATCAATTCGACCGTGTAATCATCCGGGGTTTTAATTTCTTTCAAGCCGTTATAGGTAAGCTGCATGACTGCGGCGCTAATCTTATCGTAATATTCGAACTGAGGATCCCAGGCTCGGCGGATATTAAATTCCACAGCCGCAGCGTTGAATGGCGTGCCGTCATGGAAATTGACTCCCCGCCTCAAGTGAAACGTATATATCAGACCATCCTCAGAAACTTTCCAGGATTCAGCCAGTGCAGGTTTAAGAGGAGGAATCGGCACTTCCTTTGTCGGCTTGGATAAATCCTCGGTTACCAACGATTCGTGAATTTGACGGTTGACCCGGAAAGTTTCCCAACCTGCCTCCCGTGAAGGATCGAGTACCGTAATTTCCGCATTAAGACCTACGATGAGCGTTCCGCCTTGTTTCGGTGCGTCTTTCGTGGAGGTAGATTCGGCGATGGTTCCCTGCTCTTTGCTTGTGCAGCCCGAAAGTATCATGGCAAAAACGACGACTAATGCTATAAATGCATGTGCTGTCTTTGTTTTCATTGGTTTCCCTCCCCCTAAAAATAAATTGTGATAGGTCATCACTTTGCAAGACCGACTTTGCGGAAGCGAGCTCCCGGATGATGGTCGGGCAGTCGACCGTTGCCCCCGAATAGTTTTTGCCGATACGAGCCTTCCTCGTACTCTTCTTTTACAAGCCCGCGGTTTTGCAGCTCCGGCAGCACAAGTTCGATAAAATCCTTCACGGTTCCCGGTGTCGTGACTTGGGCCAGATTAATGCCGTCGATTCCGGCTTCCTCGACCAACTGCTGAATACGATCGGCAACCTCGATCGGCGTTCCGACAACCATATTGGCTCCGCCTGCACTGCCTCCGAAATCCCCGATAGCTTCCATCACCTCCCGCACAGTCCGCTTTTTGTTCCCGAACTTGCTGTATTGAGCGGTGTGTGTTTGGTTGCCCACGGTTTCCACATATTCGAAGATCTCATCCGGATCATAATCAGCCAAATTCAAATTCGTCGATCCGCCAAAATGAGCCAAAGCTCCTTCGGCACTCCAATATTTTTTGTAATCTTCGAACTTATCCCTGGCTTCGCCTGCTGTTTTCCCAACAACCACATTCAGTCCCTTGAACATTAAAAGCTGTTCGGGATCACGGCCGTAAGCCTTTGCCTTCTCACGAATATCCTGTGTGTAATAACGAACAGCATCCATCGAAGTACCACCGACAAAAACGCACTCCGCATGCCTGGCCGCAAATTTCCGCCCGCGATCTGAATTGCCTGCCTGATAAATGACCGGCGTACGCTGTAATGACGGTTCGCATAAGTGAGGACCTTCTACTTTGAAATACTGACCTTGATGATTAATTTCATGTACTTTGGCCGGATCGGCATAGATGCCGTTCTCGAGTACAACTGCATCGTCTTCCCAGCTGCCTTCCCACAATTTATAGCAAACTTCTAAAAATTCGTCAGCGATGTCATATCGGTTGTCATGTTGAATCACCTCGCTCAGCCCAAAATTACGGGCAGCGCTCGTCACGGCCGTAGTTACAATATTCCATGCCACCCGTCCATTTGTTAAATGGTCGAGAGTAGACAACCGGCGGGCTAAGGAAAAGGGATGCTCGTAAGTTGTCGAAATGGTTACCGCGAAGCTCAAATGAGTCGTAGCTTGCGCCATCGCCGGGACAATCAGCATGGGATCGTTGGCTGGTACCTGCATGCCCGTCTTCACGGAAATGTCCCGCGATTGTTGATAAATGTCACACACCCCAAGAATGTCTGCTAAAAAAATGGCGTCAAACTTCCCCCGTTCTGCAAGCTGCGCCAATTCCACCCAATAGCTCAGTTCATTGAACCGCCGACGTTCATCGGATGGATGATTCCATATTCCATGTGCAAGATGCCCGATCACATTCATATCAAATAGATTTAAGCGTATCTTTTTTGCCATAGTGGTCAATCCCCTTTCTTGTCTAAACTTGATCCCGATAATTTGAGTATGTTTATCGGTTTAGTCAGTTTTAAGATATAAAAATATATTACTTTATTCCGTGTCAGTTCCCCCTTCTACCCTCTAAACCAAAAAGGTTCCCTTTACTTTCGGACTGTGAAAGTAGTAGGGAACCTCCGTTTGAACGGTCGATTAAGTTGTTATATCCATCTGCAAATCTTTATTCTTATCATGGATCATATTGATTTTAATCATACTATTCATATCTGTCAAGTTAGTTTATACAAATATATTCCTGTTTTCCAAACGCTACGGAAGCAATTTCAACTCCGCCCAATGCGGATGTGCCTCAAGACGCCGTTCCATGTCACGGAATGCTTGGAGCGAGCGACTCAGCTTCAGGTAGGCGTCGCCCCCCTCGCTCCAACCCTGAAAGCCGATCATCCCGTGAAAACCGATCTGTTTAAGCTGCCCAAGCAACGCGAAATTATCCAACTCGCCTTCGTCCAATGGCTCGATCGTCGCAACGTCACCAAAACCGTGCGGATTCCGACGGCTGCCGGACAGGTTCACTTGCTTCAGGTACGGCGCCACCGCCTCCAGCGTACCTGTTAGATTGGTCCCGTCAACGGCGTACCAATGGAAGCCGCAGAATACGATCCCCAAACGGGGATGATTCAGACGCCGGCACAGTCGCACCGCATCTTCGTGGCGTTCGACCCAGAAGGATAGATGCGTGTATAGCAGGATGTCGATGTTGCGCCGCTCGCAAATCTGGAGCGCTTGTCCCAGCCACTTCACCACAGCGTCGTCACCCGCCGGGTCTGAGGGGCGCAGATGACTTCCTGCGGATTGGATCGCCAGCTCAACGGTCGAACAACCCTCCAGCGTCTCCAACAAATTCAGGATGCCTTGGTTTCTCGGATGGCTCTCGCCTAAAGAGAGATCCAACACGACGTACACACCCGCGACGTCCAGCCCATATCTCTGCTTGACGCTGCCGAGCTTCGCCGCGTCCCGCCACCGCTCTCCGTGCCAGATGGACAAATGCGCCGCATCGTACCCGATCTCTTTCAGCATCTCGCATCGTGCTTCAAAACTGTAAATTCCCATGGAGTTGTAGAAGGAAAAATCCATAGCATAAACACGGTAAGCCATCGCTGCCAGCTCCTCCTTATCGGCAAATCGATTCCCGGGTCTTTCTCCCATGAACGCATCGATTTAATACGTCGTCATTTTTACTTGTGAGCGAGCGAATCGCTGTAGGTATACCCTAACTCATACACTCGCTGAAACATACTTTCGTAATGCTTGTTAATTTCATCCCCGCTCTCCAGTTCTTCAGCCAGCGTGTTATACAGAAATGCTACTTCCGACTGTGAAATGCCCGTATATCCAGCCAGACCGACATTCAGATAATGGGAAATCATGGTATCAAAACTCCGTTTTTTCAAGCTATCTTCTGTCTCCCCGCCAAGCGGAATCCAGAGTACTTTTTGGTGTGGAAGATGCGCTCCGCCATAAGCGCAACCATAGTTCCACGTGCGGTCTATATAGCCTTTCGTCATGGCCGGTAAGGAATACCACCATAACGGAAAGATGAACGCAAGTCCCTCGTTTCTCTTCAGCCTTGCCATTTCAGCTTGAACACGTGCGGAATAGCTCTTCCGGGGGTTATCCCAATCAGGTTCATCTTGTTCGAAGACGAGCGGATGAAATTCCTCCCCGTACAAATCCGCCATTTCAACTTCATGTCCGGCATCGGTGAGTCCTTGAACAAAACGTTCGGCCACAGAAAACGTAAGGGATTCCCTTCTGGGATGCGAGACGATCGTCAGCACCTTCATTATCAGCCACTCCCCATCAGATTTTGGTGAACCAACCGATCACGCGGCAACCGGGGCTTTCCTGTTACGAAATTTCTTGTGGTTCGCCGGTTAATGCGGGAAAGTGCGGGAGAACCTCTTCTCCCAGTTCTTCAATCACTTCTTCAACAGGACGATGGCCATATTTCAAGTTGACAATCACATGATTGACACCCACATTTTTAAGAAACTGAATGAATTCAATCAGCGGTTTACGCCCGATTCGGAATCCTAGATGAATAGGGATTGGCGCCTGATTCGGATCCTCCGCCAAATCTATATAGAGAGACTGGCTGAATGGTTTAAACTCATCGGTAAGAGAGCGCCAATTTTTAATCAGATCCGCCTGGAATTTCAAGTTTCGGGGATAATACATCCAACCGTCACTATTTTCGGCAATCCATTCAACAGACTGCGAGCTGTGGCCGGTTACCAGCACTGGAATATCCGCCAGCCGCGGTTTGGGCAACAGGTCCCCCCCTTGCAACAGTTCGACTCGTTGCGATCGGATCGTCGAAAAGCTCTCTCCCCACACTTTTCTCATGACCGTTAAGGCTTCCTGAAACAATAGGGGACGGTCTTCGAAATCCACTGAGAAGGCCGGGAACTCTATTGGGCGATCCCCGGTCGCCACGCCGAGAACCAGACGTTCGCCGGACAGGTGATCGATGGAAGCCGCCGCTTTAGCGACATGCAGCGGGTGACGCAAGGTGAGAATAATGCTTGCGGTGCCCAGTGCGATGTTTCGGGTATGGGCGGCAATATATCCTAAATAGGCCCAGGGATCATAGATTTGGCCCACATCCCCAAAATTCGGGTCATGCAACGGAACATCCCTGACGAACAATGCGGCAAAATTCAGCTCCTCCGCTCTTTTCGCCAGTTTAATTTGCTTTTCCAGATTCATCTCCGGAATGCTGCCTGCGTAGGATTCCAACGGAAAGAACAATCCGAGAGTCAGATTGTTTTCTTTAAACATGCGTGAGTACCCTTTGTGCTTTCCAAACTTGTTCATCTTCGTCCCTCCATATCCTTATTTTTAGATATCTATAATTATCGATATAATAAAATAAAAATCGGGATCATGCAAGCATTAAAAAAGGAGTGGAATACAAAGATTATGATTTACAATTCTTTGGATAACCATTCCGTCATTTTTTTGATGTTTTCCTCATCCCTTTTATAATAAGTAAATTGCCCGATGCGTTTTGCTTTTATCAACCCGGCGTTTTGCAGCATGGATAGGTAAAGGGACACTGTGGATTGTGACAATCCAACTTTTTTATGGATATCGCTCACGCAAACCCCGTCTTCTTGTATATCCCCGTTTTGCGGTTTTGGAAAATGAATCTCCGGATCTTTTAACCACTGTATGATCTGCATTCTCGTTTCATTGGACAAGGCTTTAAATACTTCCAGAAGTTCCATGGCGCTTCCTCCAGAATCTCCGTTTTACTCATTCTAACACTACATAATGACCGTTTGGAATACCCTTATTAGAATACACTCCATCTTAGACTCCCATGCCGCCTTAAGCTTGTTATACAGTGGTGATGATGACTCCATGAAAAAGATACTTTCAACGTTCCGTCTTAAAATTTAGACATTTCTCCCATAATTTAATTAAGGGCCCGCTCCGGGAATGATCCCCAAGTTTAATTCCGGAAGTCCCAATCTGGCATTCGAGCCTAAACGACCCGTTCTTCGACCGGAACTTCCGGCTTGATCCGGCCTTCCTTGATCCATTGACTGATTAACTGGGTGTGAGATGATACACTTCCGCTGTCCATCCGAATTCCGGATATTCAATTATTTACGGTTTCATGTGAATGGTAATTATGATCATTAACGAAAAAAATTAACAAGCATTAAACAACAAAAAGGTAAGTTGTTTAATGCTTGTTAATTTTTTGCGCCCATATCAGGCTGCCTATAAACTTAACGTTATATTGGGCAATACGGCGAAACACCATAAGAAAACTCGATAGGCTGGACGTTTTCTTCCGTCCATGCCTGCTCTATTTTTGTAGATTCCCTGATAAATACGCTAACTCTACCTCATTATCAATGACTATCTTTTTCTTTCCTATTAATCTGATAATTCCTAAATCTTGCAATTGATGAAGCGACTTTGCTACAGTAATTCTAGACTTACCGATAATTGACGCCAGTTCTTCCTGGGAGAGTGTCACATAATTTCTTCCGGATTTTTGTTGTTTAGGAAAAGAATTTAAAACAGAAGCCACTTGGAATATTAAATCGCCGAAACTGTCTATTTCAACATGATTGAATAGACTTTCAATTTGAAGGGCTACACACTTTAGTAAATAGGAGGCAATATTCGGATTATTATGAATGCAATTCAGGACAACTTCCTTGGATATGGATAAGATTTCCACATCCGTTACAGACATAACTACGATCGAATTCGAAATAGGACGCTCCAGAAAAACGGCTGATAACCCAAAGAAAATACCAGGCGTCACATAATTAACCGTTCGAATCTGTCCGGTTTCAGATAGTAGTACCACTTTCGCGATCCCTTTGACTGTGCAATAGGCATATTTCCCAACATCCTTCTGCTCAAAAACGACAGATCTTTTGGAGTGACAAGTTATACTGCCCAGGCTTTTAAAAATTTCCAAATAAGATAAATCATCCTTTGAAAGTTCATCAAGGTATACTAACATATGCATTGTATGGTAAAATTATCAATTCGGGATGATGCCAGAGCAGTCGCAATTTTCCCCATAGTTATACCTCCATAATAAACAGCTTGCAGAATCAGACGAATCTGCGGATCCTCATTCGGATAGAACCTACATTGCAGTATGCCCGCCATCTACAGCAATGGCTTGCCCCGTAATCCACGACGATTCATCCGAACATAAAAATAAAGCACATTGCGCAATATCTTCCACTTGGCCATGACGTTTAATCGGCTGAACCTGAAGCATCATGTTGATAAACTGATCGTTGGATAGATCTTCCGTTTGCTGCGTATAGGGAATAAACCCTGGCGCTATCGCGTTACAACGTATCCCTTTGGGTCCATAGTCCACAGCGATGGAGCGGGTCAAGCCAATCACACCCGCTTTCGATGCAGCATGCGGACCATGACCCGGTATGCCAATCAACCCGGACGTGGACGCTGTATTCAGAATCACACCGTATCCTTGCTTCTCCATTTGTTGAAGCGCATATTTACAACCGTAATACACCTGGTTTAACTCGAACCTGATTGTAAAATCCCATTCATCCGTGGGCAACTCACCTATAGGGCGCATTTTGACCAAACCGGCATTGTTGTACATAATGTCCAATTTACCGTACTTTTCTACGGTATACTTCACCAATGATTCGACCAACGACTCTTCCGTTACATCGACATGATAAAACTCCGCATGTCCATGCCCGGCCGCAATTTCATCGACCACTTTTCGTCCTTGTTCATCGTTAAAATCCGCCACAATAACCGTTGAGCCCTCTTGGGCAAACAACAAAGATGCTGCCTTGCCTTGTCCTGATGCTGCACCCGTAATAATAGCAACCTTGTTTTTTAAGCGTTCCATCTTTTCCTCCCCGGGAGAGCAGTCGTTCTCCTACAAGAATATGCCCAGTGTACGCGGTATTACCGAACCGAGCAAGATCACTTTACGTTTGGCCAGCTTCCATTGTCCATTCGTGCTGCGCAGCAGATCCTCCCGCCGGGCGCGCCAGACCGTCTCAATATCTCCATGGCGAACCTGGGTCACCTGCAGATTGGAATGCACTTTCACTTCTCCTTCCCGCTCGGCGGGATCTACAAGAATATTGGTAACGATTCGTTGCGTGACTGAAACTGGAATCTCGCTGTGTCGCAGCCCCGTCTCCAGTTGAATGACCCGCATTTCTATCAGATCACGATTATCATCTACATACGGGACATAAGGAACATCCTCGCGATAAGACCCGGTTTCTCCAAAAACGCTCTCGATTGTCGGAATCCAGTAGCGGATATCGTCCGTAAGGAGTTCGAGCCAATCGCGTACCTTGTAGTTGTCGAGCAGCCAAGCCTCCCGGTAGAGAAACTCCTCAATCTCCTGTTTCAGTACTGTTGTCGAAGCGAAGCTCATGTCACACCTTCCTTTCACAATGGGTTACATATCAATGGGGGACGCTTCAGCGTTCCATTTTCATGAGATCACGATAATACTGATAGAATGCAAGAGCCTTCTCCTCGGTGAATACGGGCAAAGGAGTTCCTGGTAGCGCTTCCAAATCAAGGCCTGCCTCACGGAATTCCTCATAGAAGCGCTGCAGGTCAATACCAGGCATGGCATAGTTGAAGGGACGTTCTTCCACTCCTTTGGATATAACGTTCTTATACATCCGGTCGAAGTTCTCCGTATCGTCGGTCGTAATCATGCCGGCCGGCGCCTGATCAGCCGCCAGAACACTCGCGCCATACCGCTTCACAACGTCCGGAGCGTCCTTCTCAACAGCAAACCACTGCCAGCCTTCAAGCATCATAGGCCCCTTCGGGTGCCATTGGATAATGCCGCTTGCCCGCAAGGCACCGGGCATAAGAATCAAGCTGAGGTTGGGGAAAATGGTCCAGTTCGCGCTGCCATGAACCTTATGTTGTTCTTCCTCCATGAATTCTTTCATCCTGCGCTCCCGCTCCTGCAGCCATTCTACGGCTTCGGGACCTAGACGCTCAGCTATGGCCCGGTCATTCAGGGGTTGGACTTGAGCCGATGAATCCGGACGCGGGTCATTCCAGAATTCAACCAGGCCAGCGGCATGGGGAACGCCTGCCGGAGAAGTGGCGAGAACATTAAAACCCCGATCAAACTGATTGCCGCACATCCAGTTGTCTCCACCATTCTGAGACATATGCATCAGCGCACGAAAAAAGGAGACATGGGTGATGGGCACATGATACTCGTCGTGCATGAAATTATCCGCCATCATCTTCCAATTGGTCGGCATCATATATTTTCCCCGCCCGGGCAGCACCTCGATGCCACCGAGAAAAGGCTTGAGGAGCATGCGGTCAAGATACCAGCGAATGTCGCCCAGGTAATCGTCCAGGGAGCAGATCTCTTCATCCCAACTGGCAAAAATGAGCCCTCCGTAGCTGCTGACTTTCGGAACCTCCTTGAGGCCCCACTCTTCCCGCTTCAAGCTGCCGGCATAGGATTCGCCTTGTGGAAGTCCCATCAGCCCACCCTCGATATTATACTGCCAGCCATGAAACGTACAGGTGAAACTCTTCTGCGAACCGCGGTCAAAAAGACAAACTTTATTCCCGCGATGCGTACAGCGGTTCAAAAAGACGCGTACACGATTGCTCCGATCGCGGACCACGATGACTTCGTCCTCGCCCATTTTATTGAGGATATAATCGCCCGGCTTGGGGAGACTCGATTCGTGACCAACAAATAACCAGGTGTGTTGAAAAACCTTTTCCATTTCCAGGCGATAAAGCTCTTCATCCGTGAAAATCCTGGAATCGATGTAGCCCTCCTGATCTCTGATTGCCTTATCCAAGTTCAGCATTACTCAATCACCTCCATTGAGATTTAAAAAGTTGCACAATCACAGTTCTCGATGCCGTCTGACAGGATCGACACGGTTGTTCCGCTATGACTGCCCTTGCTCTGAAGCAAGCCTTTCAGAGGCGGAAATCCAAAGAGCGGCCCAAGCGTCAAACGGCAAGTGCGACACGCCCGAACGGCTGTATTTCGGCATGACGGCTTCCAGTTTGCTGTACATCTCTTCCATTTCCGGCGGCAACGAAACGTCGCTCCAAGCAGCGGAATCGCCGAATCCGTGATCGTAGTTCCATTCCGGGACATAAACGAGCCGTCCCGTGACCCCTTGCCCGTTTTGCCCCGCTAGGAAAAGAATCGAAGGCGTGACATGTTCCGGAATGGATGGCCGCATGAAGTAAACCATCCCCATTTCGCTCCAAGACTTCGCCGTTGCGTCGAACCACGAAGCACGCGTATGTCCGGGCATGATCGCATTGACGGCAACGCCTTCCCCCCGAACCTCTTCCCCCAAATAGAAGGTCAGCGCCATCGTCGCTGCCTTTGTGGCTTGATACGGCATTTCCACCGTCCACGGGCGCAGCGCGAAATAAGATCCCCCTTGATGAGTCGGCAGCACTCCACTGCTAACGACGTTGATGATGCTGCCGCTGCCTTTATCAAGCATCGGGCGAATAAACCGCCGGATCGCTTTCAAAACACCGAACGTGTTCACTTTGAACATCGTTTCCCAATCGCTATCCTTTGTATCGAGCGTCTTGACATGACCTTGCGGATAAAAAAGTGTCTCCGATACAAGAGCGGCGTTGTTCACCAGAACATCAACAGTCCCAAATCTCCCCATAACTGCTTCATAAGCCGAATCCAGTGAAGCGTCCTCCGCCACGTCCACTTGTACGGCCATTCCTCTTCCCGTGCTTTCTAAATGCTTGCGAAACTCTTCAGCATTGTCCCACTTTTGATCCGCAGCCACTACGTTGGCTCCAGCCGCAAGAAGACCTTCTACGATCACTCGGCCAATCCCGCGAGCACCGCCTGTGACTACCGCAACCTTTCCGTCCACTTGACCTTTCCACTGTTGTGTGGCTTGACGGACCATCTCACGTTGACGAACCATAATCTCATCTTTTTGTTGAACCATTTTTAAATTTCCCCTTTCACCGCCATATATTTATCAGCATTCTTAATCCTAAAGTCCCACAATGAGATATTAGACATTTATTTCCTCAATCCTTTAGTGCCGTCTATATTTTCAACTCAACTTCTGTAAGGAGACCTTCATCCAAGGCGACTTTATACCTCTATGGATTGTTATATCCCCTGTCTGTACAGTTCCCGTATGTCCATCCTATGGATCAGAGACAGGTGCATAAGCAGCAGCGGATGAACACCCTCCTGATGTAAACGGGTTACGCTGCACTGCAAGATCGCTTCACGCTCTTCAGGTTCAAGATCGTAATCATCAAAAAGATTTGCATCGCCTTGCAAAAAGAGAAGCTGGTGCTCTTCCCGTTGCGACAGGTGAAACAAAAATTTGTTGATGCGGTAACCGTTCATGCCACACACCTCTTTCACTTGATCACTGCACCAAAATCAATAAGGGCAATCCCCGTTCCCCAAGCTTCGACTGGTTCATAGCAAATAAGCTCACGCCGTCCCTGCGGCAGCGCTCCTGCCAGAGCCATCCAGCTTTTAATTTCCAACGCGCCGTTGCCCGCTTCTTCCTCGATGTGTGCGTTGCTCCATCCGAGAATTTCCTCGTCCCTATGGTGCAGCAGCAATTCCAGGAAACGCCGGTCAAAGGATTCGGCGATCTCCCCCATGCGGGGAACAGCCACCCAATGCGAAATTCCGCCCGTGGCCACCAGCGCCACCTTCCGGTCCTTCTCCCACCCGTTAACCGCATCGGCCACCATCTTCCCAAAGTGGTACAAGCGGTGGAGCGGCGCAATCGGGGGCGATGCGGCATTCATGAACACAGGAACAACCGGAATGTTCATCTGCGGTGTCAGAAAGTGCAATGGTACCATAAAACCATGATCCAGTCGCATCTCGTAAGAATAAGCCAGGTCGAACTCCTGATCAAGACCGTACTGCAATACATGCTGTGACAAGTCCAAATCCAGATCAACCGAATAGGGGGGAACGCCGGCTTCGCCCCATCCCTGTGCTTTTTCACCTGTCCCTATACAAAGTGAAGGCATGTTATCCAAGAAAAAACTCTTCATGTGTTCGGCGGAAAAAAGGATCACCGTCTCTGCCCCGCTTTCCTCCAGGCGGCGTCTTATTTCTCCAAAAGCCTTATAAACCCGTTCCATTTGTTCCTGAGGAGCCTTGTCTTTGGCCCGCAGTATCAGCGCTGTATGAGCAACGGCAGCTGCGAAGACGATTCTTGCCATCGTTCAACATCCACCTTCCTTTCTTATCTATCTGATCGGCTGCATGGACACATGCAGCCTTGATGTCCACGCTTACTCTTGCCGGAAGAACTCGATCACCATGCGATTTACCAATTCCGGCTGATCCGTTTGGCACTGGTGACCCGCCTCTCTGATGTAAGAAAATGGAATATTGGGCAACAGCTTCTCTAATTCATGCCCCATCTCCACAGGAGCGAAGCTGTCGTCGATCCCCCATATAAACTCGGTCGGCACCTTCAATTGTGGCAATGAATCCTTTAAGCTGAACCGATCCCAAAGTTGAGGCTCTCTCCGCATACGCGACTGGTAGTCTTGAAAAGCCTGCATCGATTCGCGAATACCAGGACGGTTGGCCGCCACATGGCGAGCTCTCACAAGCTCATCCGTCACTTTGGTCGGGTCGTTGATAATGGCCGTGAGGAACTTGCGCATCGCCTCTTCTGTATAGTCATAGTGGAGCAGGGCTTGGAAAGCCGCATTGTTCCCCCCGTCCGGCCGCTCGAGGCCCATGGACATGGCGATGGTGGCACTGCCAATAAGGAAGCATTTCCTCACACGTTCCGGATGGTCAATCGTATACTTAGCCGCCACGTAAGCTCCTTGCGAATTGCCAACCAAATACACCTCATCCAAACATAACGCGTCAATAAAATCACTTACATGATTAACCAGGCTCTGATGCCCCAGCACAGGCCAAGCATGAGGCCGGGCATCCGTCCATCCCATGGAAATCTGGTCAGGCGCATATACACGAAAGCCTGCTTCTGCCAAAGCCGGCAGCATGAATCTCCAACCGGCTCCTCCAGACGAACCGGGGCCGCCGCCATGACATAAAACAACTGCAGGCCCTTCAGTTCCGGCCCAAGAATAATGTGTTCTCACCCCATTTGCCAAAACCCATCCGTTATGGTACGAGGAACCAAGTTTCATTTTTTGCACCATCTCCTTGCAATCCAGTTTTTATTGTACCATTCACATAATGTAAGTGCTTTCATATCGATAGTATCAACTTAATCAAATAAAAACTGCTAAATACTTATCATTTCAAAAACTTTCTTTACACCGGGTCACTTGGATTTGTGCATCTTGGATTACTTGATTATCGTCGCCTTCTTCAATACGATTTGTGTGTTTTGGCAGTTATAGATGACGTAGCAGAAGAAATTGGACAACATATAATACTATTGCGTCCTAGTTATGGCGCTAAAGGAGGTGAGAACATATGTCTATCACTAACATTATTGTCAATGGCGGGTTTGAAACAGGGTCTTTATTGCCCTGGATTAATTTTAATGCAACCATTACAACCGATTTCTCGCATTCAGGTTTTTACGCAGCGCGTTTGCTCGGCGGAGATTTAAACTCCTTTATTACGCAGTTTGTGCCCGCAACCCCCGGAGAGTCATACGAATTCCTGGTTTCACTTGCGAAGGTCGGAACTGCGCCAAGCCCTCCCATTTCCTTGACTGTCGCCTTTTATAACGATTCATTCACATTTCTGGGATACGGATTGATTACTACGATTCAGACCGACCGATTGCCTGATGTAAACGATGATACTTGGCTGGAAATCTACCAAACAACCTCTGTGGCGCCGGCAGGTACTACGCAAGCTTTAGTCCTGATCAATAAACTTCCTCAGACGGGTAGTCCGGATGTCATTGCGGATGACGCAGCGTTACTGGAGGCGGCAGGGGGTGGAGCTACCGGACCGACGGGACCGACAGGGCCGACCGGAGCGACGGGCGCGACTGGAGCAACGGGCGCAACGGGCGCAACTGGGGCGACTGGAGCCACGGGCGAAACCGGAGCCACGGGCGCAACGGGCGCGACAGGCGCAACGGGCGCGACAGGCGCAACGGGCGCAACGGGTGCAACGGGCGCAACTGGGGCGACTGGAGCAACGGGCGCAACCGGAGCAACGGGCGCGACAGGCGCAACGGGCGCAACCGGAGCCACGGGCGCGACAGGCGCAACGGGTGCGACAGGCGCAACGGGCGCAACCGGAGCCACGGGCGCGACAGGCGCAACGGGCGCAACGGGCGCAACCGGAGCCACGGGCGCGACAGGCGCAACGGGCGCAACCGGAGCAACGGGCGCGACAGGACCGACAGGACCTTCCGGCGGGCCGCAGGGACCAACTGGAGCAACAGGGCCTACCGGCGCGACAGGGCCGACAGGTGCAACGGGACCGACGGGACCGACCGGAGCAACGGGGGCGACAGGGCCTACTGGACCTTCCGGCGGGCCGCAGGGACCAACTGGACCAACTGGAGCAACAGGGCCTACCGGCGCGACAGGACCTACGGGGGCGACCGGACCGACGGGAGCGACAGGTGCGACGGGACCGACGGGCGCAACTGGCGCGACTGGCGCGACAGGGCCTACCGGAACGGTTGAGCCCAATCCGTTTCAAGTTTATGTTCAGGCAGGCGCAATAGGCGGGGATGGATCGCAAGCAAGCCCGTTCGGTACAATCCAGCAAGGCGTAACGGCAGTATTGCCCACCGGAACGGTTCACATTCTGCCGGGAACGTATCCGGTCACATCCACCATTTTGGTTAACAAAGCCGGCGTCAGTTTAGTTGGTTATCCGGGCGCGATCGTCATGCTGCAAGCGAATGTCATTCCAATTATCGTGTTGGGAAGCGGAGTAACGGTCAAAGGGCTGACCATGACCAGCGATATCCCGTATGCAAGGGAATTTATTCAAATTGGAGGTAACAATCATCGAATACTGGACAACACCATATTCGGCCCTCCACAAGCCGGGCCTTCAACGGGCTGGGTAGTCAATCGCGGCTTTGTGACACAAGCTGGCAACATGAACAACCTGTTGGTGCAAAATAATCTCTTCTATTCTCTTCGCCAGCCAGCGTATTTAAATCCGGGTACAAACGGCAATATCCTGGATAATGTTGTCTATAACACCCGCGGATTTGTTGTTGAAGCAGCTGTATTTGTCTTTTCCGGAAATTCATGGGGCATCCCGGAAAACGCTGTAGATATCGCGCTGATACCTGGAACAGTGGTCGGTCCTCCATACGATCCTCTGACAGTACTGGCCGAGAATAACAGTAATGCTTCGATACAAGACACTCGATAACTACAAGCTGCAAGTTTCACTGAAGAGGATGGTAACGTTGTAAAAAGATTTTGGATAGAAAATTGACCTGAAAAGGGTGGCATATGATGTCACCCTTCATTAATTTCTTGAAAATCAACATTAAAATTTAACAGAGCCTTAAATTAAAGAAACGCTGTTTTCGCAAAGGTTGTTGTTTTAGGTAAAGTTTTATAATATCCAGATTTTCTGTAATATTGTAAATAAGAAATAGGATAAATCCGTCTTGTCTCTAAATCAATATTTGGTGGTGATTAGATGATGAAACATCTTTCTTGGATAAAAGGTCTTATCTTCGGTGCTTTATTTTCATTCATTACTGCATTATTATTTATGTTAATAGGTCAAGTTTGGGCTGGTGGAATTACTTCATTCTGGGGTGAAGAGTGGCTATATTTCTCAGTGATAATTCCTTTTGCTATTACCTTTGCAGTTTTAGGTGGATATTTTCACAATAGAAATGCATTATCTAACAAAAAACTTTGGCTGATAAGCCTTATAAGTGCATTTCTCGTAACCTTATACAGCGGAACAGTTGGTGCGATTTTTGGCGAAACTATCGTTAGGGGCGGATTGGAAACGATAAACGTTGAAGGTACATTCGTTTGGGGTACAATCTATGCTTTTATTTTACTTCCCCTTACAACACCATTCGCAAGATTTTTGATAGGAGTTTTTTATAAAATCATTTAGAAGATAAACCACTTTCGTGCTGTAAACCTTTATCCTTAGCGAATCAGGGAACAAGTCATTCTTAATCGCTCTGAACAGCTCTATTTGGTCTGCTTTGCTCACGAAAACAGCGTAAAGAAAAGACCATCGAGAATTCCCGACGGTCTGAAGCACGTGTTCAGTAGACACGGCCTTCGTTTCCTCTAAGTCCATCAGCGGCTCCAAAACGAAGGCAATAGGCCTCCAGCTCATGAAACGAAACCGTATAGAGAGCCAAGTTGTTCACGATGGATTTTGTCGAACCAGGCAGTTCGCTGAATTTCGTGAAGAGCCTTTCCAGCTCCCCCTGACCCTCAGAAGCCCAGAACTGAACCTTCTCGACATTCGGGTTTCCCGCTTTCATCTGGTCAATCAGCGCCTGCAATCCTCGTGCAAACACAAATGTGCGCCGATAAGCCTTCTGAATAAAAGCAACCTCCACCTGACATACTTCCCGGTCCTCATATTGGTTGGCGCCGGTACCATAGACGAAACCGGCCGCACCGACAATCTCGTAAGGCTCTTCACTGAAGATGAGCATGGCTTTGCCAAAAATTAAAGGGCTGCTGATAAAACTAAGCTTAATGGCAAATGAATAAGGCAAATTCAGTTCATCGTGATGCTTGATTACAAACTTTACATACGATTCATAGTCCATTTCCAAATCGCAAGGACGAAATTCGTAGGGCATTACTTCGGTTGTGCTCTTAAGGAATCATTGATGATGACTAATTGCCCAAATCTGTCACCTTTGCCGCCGGTTCCTTTAGAACCAAATCCTTTTGGTGGAATCATTCGGTACCCCTCCTTTTCGAAATCAATCCTTTGTTTTCTTTTTCCTAATTATACCTTGTCGAAAATTTTTAAGATAGTCCTAATCTGGTTAATTTTCACACAAAAGACCAATTCTTTTCCAAGCATACCCTCACGTCTGTAGCTTGTTTCGGAAAATTTGGAATACAATTTGCATAAATATTCATTTTCCTCCAGAGCGGCGAATCTCAATTCCTGCACCTCCGGATGCTCCTTCACGAGCTCACGAACCCAAAACCGCAGCCCGGTAATAAATAGCCGCGTCCCCCTGTGGGCTTTGTCGAAAATGACCATATCCGCAAAAGCAACCTCTTTATCCTTAAATTCCTCTTCCGGTGTACCCTGATAATAAGCCAATACACCGATCACCCGGTTGTCGGCATCCGTGGCTTGAAGCAAATGGCCCTGCGTCAAATAGGAATAAAGCAGGCTAATCGTATCCATGGTCGTATAAGAAAGATGCAGGTCGCGTCTGTTCTCAAGAAAGAATAAACTGACTTTGGCGAACTCATCATCATTGGAACAGCGTCTGCAAAGCGTCGTCATTGCGATCCTTCTTTCTGTCTCCACGAGACGTCAAATTCGCTTCTTCAGCGTTTGCTCCAGCGTTTGAAGAATTTGAGGGTATTGGTTTGTTAATATTTGAAATTGTTCCCGTCTTACAGATAGCAGCACCGATGGGCCCATGGCCCTCACCGTAGCGGTCCTTGGAATATCCCTGAGCAGGGCGATTTCGCCAAAGTGATCACCGTCCTGCAGAACGGCTACCCGCTTATCTCCCTCTTCGGGAACCTGCTTCACGATTTCAAACTTGCCGCGGACAATAATGTAAAATTTATGGCCTTCCTCTCCCTCACGCACAATAGCCTCGCCCTCTTTGCACGTTTCGGTGGAAAACAGGCTAGCCATGTCCTGGAGCAGCGGAAGCTCGATCCCTTCGAAGAAGGGCAGCTTCGCAAGCCGGTCAACCTCCACCGTTACATGAAGGCCATCCTGAGACAAGTGAAACCCATGCTGCTTTTCCCAAAGGCTATAGTATAGTCCGTTTTGCTGCAGAAGTTCCTGGTGGGTACCGGATTCGACGATTCGGCCCTCCTTGAACACATGAATCCTATCGGCATTCACAACAGAGGCTAACCGGTGGGTTACGGAAATAATCGTAGTGTGCCTGCGAATCTGTTGAATCCATTGATTGATATCCGCTTCCGTAGCCGGATCCAGTGCCGACGTCACCTCATCAAGCAGCAGCAGCTTCGGATTTCTCAGAATCGCCCGTGCAATCGCGATGCGCTGACGTTCACCCCCTGACAAAGATCCCCCTTCATGGTGGATCATTGTCTCATATCCCGCAGGCCAGCTTGCAATGACGTCATGTATTTTCGCCTGCTTCGCAGCTTCAACCATGTCCGCATCCGTGACGTCAACCCCGTCCAGCAGCAAATTATCCCGTATCGTTGTGTTAAATAAAAAAGTATCCTGAGTAACCAACGTGGACAGCTCTCTTAAGGAAGCCTCGCTTACGGTACGCAGGTCATAATCATCCATCGCAACCGTGCCCTGCCTGGGATCGTAGAAACGGGACAGCAGCTGCAACGCGGTGCTTTTGCCGGAGCCGCTTGAACCTACGAATGCCGTATAGCTGCCGGCTGCGATGTGCAGGCTGACGTCCCGCAATTGATCGGTTTCCTCGGTATATCCGAAGGTGACCCGTTCCATCCGGATCGAAGTTATGGAAGCTGGAAGCTCTATGGGGTTGGCGGCTTCCGGAACGCCGGGCTGCTGATCGAAAATTTCCCCGACGCGCCGGAAGCTAACGCTCGAATCAATGAGGTTCGGGATCAGGAACGATAAATTGGAGGCCGCCTGACCAACGCTCATAAACAATGTAAAAAAGGCCATAAAGCCGCCGACCGTCATATCGTCATGGAGTATCAAATATCCGCCGAAGCCGAGCATAATCCCGTTCAAGATCAATAAAGCCGTTAGAGGCAAGCGCTCCATCAGGGAGTTGGTCATGTGCATGTTCAAACCAAAGGAAAACAGCTCTTGAATTTGCTTACGGGCCCGCTCCCGCAACCTGGCCTGCTGATGCAAGCCTTTAATCGTTTTATGACCCTTGACCATCTCGTCGATCGTATTGGAGAAGCGCTCCTGGGCTTCTTTATAGCCCGCATTGGCCGTTTCCGCACGGGCTTGAAGGAGTCTGGGCCCGACAAACATCAGTACGGAGCCGGCAAGCACGGCCAGCGCGAGCTTCCATTCGATTGAAAACAGCATAAAGAGTCCGAGCAGGATGCTTAAAGCCTCCTTCAGAAAGAAGGGACACGAGATGCGGATCACTTTCTCCATGGACGCCATATCCGCTGCGAAACGAGTAACAAGGTCGCCGACTCTGTATCGTTGATAAAAAGGCAGCGATTGCTGCTGCAGATGGATAAACAGCTCGGTTCTCAGCTTCCGAATCACCTCGCCGCTCAGCTTGCCTAACGAGTAATCCCCGCATGCACTTGCACAAATGTTGAAAAATCCGCCTCCGAGCAAAATGCTCAGAATGATCGTGAACGCTTGGAAGTCCTTAGGTGTGAATGCCTCATCCACCAAGTATTTCAGGCTCAAGGGGGCTGCCACCGCATAAGCGACTTCAAAGAGGATGCTAAACAAAAAAATGGAGAACAGTAGTTTATATTGAGTAAAATGGCGTAACATGGTCCTTATAAAATCCAATTTTAATCGCCGCCTCCCAGTACCCATAGATTACCGCAGTTTCGTCAGGCTGTAAACGATTTCCATGATAGGAGCGAGATTTGATTGCAAAAAAAAGGCAGCTTTTAGCGCTGCCTTTCATTCACGAGCATTTATGGAGCTGGCGCGTATAAACGGTCCAGCCTGCGACGCAGCCATCCGATTTCCCCACTCAGCATCCGTCCAGGTTCGGCCCCGAACCATTCCAGAGAGGCGAACTTGCCGCTCGACCCGATGCGATCGATAATACGACGGTAATCGACCGCTCCGTCCGCCAGCGAAACCATCCCTTGCCGGCTGCCGTTAGCCGCATACACCTGATGGGGTTGAAACACGCTGCAGTGAGCAAGAGAGAGGACATTTTTCAGATGGAAATGCTCCACCCATGGCTCCAACTGCTCATAGCTTTCCAACGGGTCGTCCCCAGCCTCCCATAAGTGAAGGAAGTCCATATTCAGCTTAACCGCTTCATGGCTCACTTCCGTCATCAGCCGATGAGCCGCCGCTTTGTGATCGGCCAGCGTCCCCGGATGTGTTTCCACCAGCAAATCGATTCCATGATCCATACACAGGTCGCCAAGGATTCGAAGCTGCCGAACCGTATCCTCGAACTCGCCTGCGCTCACCTCTCTGCTGCCGCGCCTCCCCGCAAAAGTACGAATCCGCCTCGTTCTAAGCCAGCCCGCCAACGTGAGCAGTTCCTCGCATCGGGTAACGGTATCCGGGAAATTCACCCGGGATCCCACTTCCAAATAATCGCTGATCATTGAAACCGTCAGCCCTGCGGCTTCCGGCAAATGCATCCTGGAGCCCTTGCGCTCCTCATACAGGTGACGGGCGTGAACTCCCCATACTTCCATTCCGTTGAAGGCATGGACTCGGGCAAATTCGATCAGCTGCTCGAAAGAAATCAACGTGTGGCGAAAAGAGATGGTGCACAACGAGCACCCTAATCTGAATGAATCAGACATCAATAAGACGCCCCCCTGCGTTGGAGTAGCGGGCAGACCATAAGGCAAGCTCCCGCTCCAGTTCCTGTTTAAGCCCACGTTCGATCGCTTCGGCCTTATCCAATGTTTCCAATAGTGAAGGAAGCAGCTCGGTACGGCCGGTCAGCGATAATTTGACAGCCATAAATTGCATCGTGTTGAAGGCTTGAACCAAATCGCGGATTTGCTGCGCCCAATGCTCATAATGTTCCCGTGGCAACTGCAGCTCATCGTGAAAGTACATGAACGCGTAATCATACCCATATTTGCGAATCACAATCACGTGCAGATGCTTGAGCGCATCCGCGAGCTGAGGCAGCTTCTCAGGCTCCCCGGCCAATCTTGAGACAAGCGCTCGCAGCTTGGATACCAGCTCATTGCCATGGAGATTAAATCCGTCATAAAAGTAAGAAACGACCGTATTCGGTGTCGGCGCCTGGATAGCGAGGGCTTCGATATAAAACCCGTCCGGATAAGGGTTATGAACAAAAGCCTGGAGCACCTGCTCCCGGCTGACGACCCCCTCCCACTTCATATCCGCGTCAAGCATGAACCATTCGCCCTCTCGTTCGGTAGACGAAACCAGCAAATAATGAGGGAACGGATTCAGATTGAACTTATTTTCCCGCTCCGGCATGAGAGACATGTCAATCTGCACGACGACATGCCTGTGCTTAGGGGCATTTTCAACAAGTTCCACCAGTCTGGCCGCATTTGCCGCCGAATCCTGATGCCGGTCATGCCACTGGATCACCCGAGTTCCGAACATTCGTTCATACCACTTCATCGATCGCTCATGCTGAATGGTATCTGAATAATACGACAAACCCGCCTCCGTCCAGGCAAACTCCGCATCCCACACGCCAAAATAAAAAGGGCGGTAATCGACATCGCTGTACCTTTTGACCACCTCGCACAAGCAGCTCACCACACAGTGAACCTTAATGCGCTGCTCCTTCCATCCGAACATAAATTCGCCTCCTTCTGTTACGCTCTTTGCTCCTCGTCAGTACCGGCGGGAGCCAAACGTTCCATGAAATCAAGAAGTGAGCCCACCGTATGAAAGACCCGCGGATCCACCTCCTCCTCCGGTATACGAAGCCCGAATTCCTCCTCAATCCAGACCAACAGCTGCAGCATCATCACCGAATCGACGCGAAGGTCCTCATTCAGCCTGTGCGTTTCCTCCAAGGGAGACAAGTCTGTCAGAAGAAGCCTGGTTTTCATCAATGAATGCAGCTCTGTTATCCGTTGATTCCGTCTCATCAGCTTAGATCCGCCTCCTCCAACATTTTACGGCTGATTTTACCCGTCGCATTCCTTGGCAGCTTCGTGACACACTCCACTTTGGCCGGCACTTTATGGGGAGGCAGCTTGCGTATGCACCATGCGCGAACCGCCTCGGGCGTAACCTGATGATCGGCCGCCACCATGCAGCAAACGACCTCGCCCATCACCGGATGCCGCCCTCGGTAGACGACGCACTCGCGGATGCCGTCCAGTTCGGAGACGACGTTTTCTACCTCCGTAGGATATACTTTAAGGCCGGATACGTTGATCACATCGTCGGCCCTGGCTAGAAGCCGCAGCTCTCCCTGCTCCATATACCCAAGATCTCCGGTGCGGATCACCCGGTCTTGCACGGCTATGATCAGTTCTTTCGGCATGTCTGCTGAAGCCCCGGCTTGCCTAATCCGAATGTAGCCTAACGGCTTGCCGATATCTGCGCTAAACCGAAGGGAGCGGCTGACACTGATGCATCCGGCTTCGGAGCAGCCATACTGCTGAAGCACACCGTCCGCCAGAGGAGCAAGCTTATCCAGCAAACCTTGCGGCAGAGGAGCGCCCGAGCTCATCAACTGATGATAACGAAAGCCGGAAGCGAAAGATGTCAGCACATGCAGCGTCAACGGTACCCCATACACGATATGCTTCGGCGTGTCCCGAAGGAGAGCCAAAGTCAGCTTCGGATTCGTATAGGCCGCGACGTGAGGCACCGCTTGCCGCTTCATAGCGGACAACACTCCGCTGATCAGGCCGTAAGCATGGCTTACCGGCGAGATGATGACCGGGGTAACCGAACCGTCCAGATCAATCGCTTCATTATAAGCCGTGATTTCCTCCGCTACAGCCGACCACGTTCGGCAAATGAGCTTAGGCTTGCCGGACGTACCTGAGCTGAACATGCAAAGCGAAGCCTCCTGGGCGGAGACAAGGGTATCGTTCGCTCCTTCCGGCGGCGTAAACGTCAGAAAGCCGTCCTCGACGGATCGGTACACGAGGCCGCTGCACCCTGCTTCAATCGCCAGAGACTTGGCCGTCTCCAGCGGAGTTTCTCCGTGGAGCAGAAGCACCGATCCCCCTTGCTCCCGCAAAAAAAGCACCAGTATAATCAACTCGGCCGCGTTCGCCATGCAGACCGCGATCCGGCTTCCCGCTCTCCCCGCGTCCCGATAGTGCGGCAAAAGCCCCCAGGCTTTCCAGCGTATATCCACATCCTCTTGGCCGAAATACAATTGGTTGACGGCAAACAGCTTCCCATTCACATGCGGACCTCCTCTCTACTTGTACTAGTCGGGCGATTGGAAAGCCGACAATGGATTGGGTACCCTGTGCGATAGCCCTTTTGATTGAACCGTCAATCGTTTATACGTCAACTGCTCCACTCTGGTAGTCGGGGCAAACAAATCCAAAGCCTCAAACCGCTCTTTCCAATGCGGATCTTTTGCCTGATGGCGATGTATACATGCAGACGTCATCCGCCAAAATCGCCTTTCCTCAAAGCCGTACCGGTCCGCTAGCATCATAGCCAGTTCACCGAGGTTGACGAAAAATAGCGCCCCCAAAGTCAAATACCGCAGCGGCGTCACATCCTCCGTTTCAAAATTGGCTCTCTCCTCCTGGACAGCATACCGTTCGTGAACAACCGTTAAATCCGGGCAAAACTCCGGTTGCTTCAGAAAGGAACGGCAGTACAGCACATCCTCATGAAAATCTTTGAGCGCCAACCGCTCTGGCCAACCTTCCCGGTGCACCATCACCATATTTTGCGCATGCGATTCCGTAGCGACGCCATGAACTGCGGCCAAGTGGAGGACAGGCAGCACACACCGCTCCAGAAGCCGGTTCAGCCACGCCTCGATCCCATAGGCTTGAAGCCATGGCTCAATGAGCGGGGTGCCATCCCGTTCCGAAGCACAGAGCGCATAGAAGGGCACGCATTCTTCCCCCAACTGTAAATAGCGGTGCAAGCTTTCCCGCCAAATGCAGCCCACTGCTGCGTACAGCGGGTGCGGGGCCTGGTCATGCTCCCGGCCCGAGCGTCTTCCGTCGCCCTTGTGATCCTGCGGATCATACGAGACGGCAGCCACCTCCCGCAGCAAAATCAGTTTCGCTTCCTCCTTCAAATAGCGGTCTCCATCCACTAAGCTTTGAAGCCAGAAGGACAAGACCGGGGCCGTTACCGTATAGTGGGGCAGCAATTGACGGGAACTTGACGTATTCAACAGATTCATCGACAGCTTGATATACGCTTTATGCGGCTCTGTCCGGTTCGCAAGCGTGCGAATCGACTGCTGGGCGCGATAAGTATCAGGAGAACATCCCAGCAGCACCATACGTTTCGTGCGGAGCTCTTCCGCGCAAGCCGGAACGATCGCCCGGCGCCATTGCCACGGGTGTACCGGCGCGAAGAAATAGTCCGCAGGGTCGCAGTTCTCGCTCCGCAACAACGCTTGAAAGGAATCGACAGCAGCATCCCCCAATTCCTCACACAGCAAGCCGTCGAGCGACATGCCCGGCAGCACGGCCGCCCGGCTCTCCTCCTTCCGCACGGCCAGCCATATAGGCGTCACATCCCGGGCAAACTCGGGGCCGTAAGCAAGATGGTCGGCATAATCAAAGCCGATCCGCGACTTATAGCTCGGATGGTACCGATGCCCGTCCATGACCGCCGACTCCAAGTCATCACCGCTTAACCGCCGCAACTCACGGCCTTCCGAAATCCGATGAAACTGAGCTATGGCATCCTTCAGCAGCGTCTGCTCCAGCTCCTCCGCAAACGAGATCAGCTTGGACCGATCTACACCCGGCACATCCAGCACTTCCTCGACAAATAAACGCAGCGAAGACGCCTCCGCTTCTACGCCGCCGCCAAGCCGGATGAGCGGAGATTCCGTTAACATCCGAATCCGGCCGAATGTGAACCTTCTTTGCCCAAGACACCGGTAGATCACCTTCCGGCCCGCAGCATCTTGACCTTGAAGGCTGTATAATATCTTTTCCCCTTCCGCTTCCATCAGCGGCGTGACGATTCCTTCATAGATGACCGACTCCGCCAATTGCCGGAAAATTCTTCTGCGCACATGCACGCAGGCCTCGGATCGTAAAGCTTGAGCAGCCATTAGGTCTTGCTGCCATGTACATTCCACTTCGCTGCCTCCTTCGGCGATCTGTGAATAGCAGACCATCTGAACAATAGGGTATTCACCAGGCACAACAAGGCGGCGGCAAGCAGCGGCGTATTCAACCCCGCCTGGATCGACAGGAACGAGGCAAGCAGCGGAGACAACAACTCCCCGGCCGTCTGAAACGATACCATGACACTGAAGGTCATAGCAGCGCCCGTCCCTCGTTCCCTTTCAAACAGAATGACGTCCAGCACCGCCATCGTTATTGCCAGAAACATGCCGTACAGCATACGCCCAATGATCAATCCTGTAATGCCCTCCGACAGCGCTTGAATCATCAAGCCGGCGGCCATCGTCGCAACGCCCAACGTGTACGCGACATGCAACCGCCCCGGTTTGCAAATACTGCGAAGAAACGGCAGCAGCGTTAAGGCGCATGCATGCGGCAGAAGGAACAGCACCCCGGCTATGCCCGTCGACAGGCGGAAGGCTTCCTCTACGTATGGTGTAAAAAAGGGCCTGACCACTTGATTCGCGACCGTCAAAGTAAAAAACAACAGTCCCAGCGTTACGATGTATCGATCACGCAGCAGCCCTATTAACGAAAGTTTCGAGCCTGCAGACTCAGGTTCGCCCGCTTGCCGGGAGCCGCCCCGCCACCCCCAAAGCACCCCTATGCATACGAGCAATTGAACGACATCGGCGGCCGCCGCTCCATAAAACAGCGTTAGAGGCCGTTCCATTTGGAGCATGTGGGCGCCGGTCAGCGCAGCTAACAGAACGGCTGTATGGTGCACGGTGTGAAACTTGGCCGCCGAACCCGCCTGACCGCCCCTATCGGTCAGTTCCATCAGAATAGGATAAATCAGCATGTAGCTGCTTTTGAACAGGAGCAGACATACGGTCAAAATCAGAAACTCCGTCGCACTATCCGCCGACGCCAGCAGCGCTGTCGTCAATGCCGTGCCGGCCTGACCTGCAAACAGCAGCCGCTTGGCTCCCGCCTTGCGGGCCAGCCAGCCCCAAACCGGGGAGCAGAGAACGACGGTCAACCGGCAGACGAACAAATAAAAGCCCGTGTAGCTGTAGTCCTCGACGCCGAACACCTGACGAAAAAACTGCGGGTAATACGGCGACAGAAGCACTTCGGTGAAAAGGCCGAGAAACACGCAGCCAAGGAGCGCAGCCTGCATGCCGGTTCTCGAGCGAAGCCCTCCCGCCTCTTGAGCAAGCCGCCTCATACGTTCGCTCCGAACTGCTGAAATACGTTTCGTTCCCTTCGAGGATACACCGCGCGTCCCGTCAATTGTTCGATGATCAAGCTGTTCCGGTATGCGCCCAGACCCAGATCCGGGGCGCCGACGCCGTGCGTATGCAGCTCCCCATTTTGAATAAATATGCGGTTTCCCCCGCCGATTCGAAGCTTCAGCGCGTAATTCTCGGAAATGTCATACCGGCCTTTCGCATCCCGGCAAATATACGGCTCCAACGGGCTCAAGCAAGCCGGCTCGGCATGCTCGTAGCCAGTGGCCAATATGACTACATCGCTGACATGCTCGAACGAAATGTCCTGCTGCAGTTGTCGGCAAACCAGCCTGTATCCATCGCTTCCCCTCCCGGAGAACGGAAGTAGCTGCTCCACTTCCGTTGAGGCCATGAGCCGAACACGGGGGCTTTCCTCCCCTCCGGTTCCCGCGTCGTACAAGGCATCGTAGATGTCAGCGATGGTGCGGGCGCTGATCCCTTTGTACAGCAGGCTTTGTCCTGCTCGGACAGCATCCTTGCGCTCGGGTGCAAGCCCGTAGAAGTACCGCGTGTAATCAGGGGAAAAATGCTCTAGTCCGAGCTTGGAATATTCCATCGGGAAAAATCCCGCCGACCGCGTAAACCAGTCCAGCCGATACCCGTATTCCCGCTGCCCGCTTAGCAGATCAAGCGTAATCTCCGCTGCGCTCTGCCCGGAACCGACCACCGTAATCGAACGGGCTTGAAGGCAGCGCTCCCGATGCGTTAAATAATCCGCCGAGTGAAATACATGCGGACCGCACAGCGATCGGAAGCGAGCCGGCATTTGAGGACGGCTCCCTACGCCTATAACCAGATTACTGGCAAGATAGCTTAACATGCGCGGAGTGCCAAGCTCTCGCACCTCCACCACAAACCGGGCGTCTGATCCGGCTTCTTCCAGCCGGATCCCGGTCACCTCGCAGCCGAAACGGCAAGAGGCCAACCGCTCTGCCGCCCACCTGCAGTAGTGGTTGTATTCCCGGCGCGAAATATGAAACTTTTCCCGAAAGTAAAAGTGGTACAACCTGCCATGCTCATGCAAATAATTCAAAAAGCTGAGCGGATGCGTCGGATCAGCCATCGTTACCAAATCCGCAAAGAATGGAACCTGGAGGGTCGTGCCCTCGATCATCATGCCGGAGTGCCAATCAAACTGCGCTTTCCGCTCCAGAAAGACAGCTTTCGTCTCCGGTACGCGATCCAGCAGCGCAGCTAAACCGAGATTAAACGGACCGATTCCGACGCCCAGCACATCCAGCACGTCTGAATGATTCAGACCGGCGCCCGTCCTCGACATAAGCCATCCCCCTTTCTCTATCCAAAGCTTCAAAGATCTCACGCTCGCAAAGCATCAGCGCTGCCGTTTTATCCGGAAGCTGCACTTGCCGTTGGAAGCGAAAGCCGCACTTTTCAAAAATATGCCGCATCTTCGCATTCCGAATATCCGGTTCGGCGACGATTCGAATAGTTCCCGGGTTCAGGAACTGCAGACGTACGAGGGCAAGCAGCAGCGGGAGCGCATAACCTTGCCCGAGATAGTTCGGCGGGCCGATGAGCAGATGCACCCCCTGATCTTCCGGAGCCGCCTCGTAATATTGACCGATCAAGTCGGACGCCGCCCAATACGATTCGAAATAGCTCATCGGCTCCCCATCCAGCAGACCGATGCACAGCGTCTGATGCGGGTCGGCCAAGAAGCGCTCCAAGTGGTTGCGGTACGCATCCAGAGGAATTTGGAGCTGCCAAAAGGGAACGACATGAGGCTCCTGATGCCAGGCGTGCAGCCGCAGCAAATCGTGCTCCATCGTGACCGGACGAAAGGAAATCGTTCTACCGATCGTTCGATCCTGGATAGTAGCTAGAGGATGATCCTCGTAAAGCTGGTTTAAATTACGAATCAAGACGCCCGACATCCTCCGGCACCTCCAAGACAAGCGGATTATCCACCAGAACGTAAACCGACTGGTTTTCGAGCGATCCGACCAATTCGTCCATGTCATACAGCCGGGTAAGCAAGTTGGCCTTGCACGGAAGCTTCTCCTCCGCTAACAAGCTTTGGAGGAAGGTGGACGGCTCCCTGTTCATAGGGAGAAACCCGGCCAGCACGGACCGCAGCTCGCGAAGCAGCAGACGTTCATCAACAAGCCCTGCGGTGCCGAAGCCGTTAATTAAGCCAAACAAATGGTTGAAGACCAGATAATAACGAAACCGCTCATCGGCAACGGCGTCATCGCAGAACGTCTGACTTTTGACTCCAAGATCAGGAAGCTCTTGCTTCAAGCGCTCTGACATGGAACGGCAGAAATAATAGCCTTGATTATCCCGATAATAGAAGCGGTTAGGGTACCCTTCACGCAGCTGAACGACGCTGTTTTGCTGATGCGCCTCCAGAGCGATGCCATACGTGAAATACAGCCACAGCATCGGCTTCAGCGACATCTCCAGATAAAGGCGGAACCAGTCCAGACTGACGGCTTCCGTCGTGCGGTCCTCCCGTTCAGCCAAACGGCGGACGATGCGGCTGAGGCGGGATTCGGAACCGGGCAGCGGATCCTGAATGAGTGAAGCGACTAGCGCCGCTTGAAGCGCCCGATCACCCTGAAACGGATTTTCACGCAGCACCACTTCAAAGCCCGATTCCTCCTCCCCTTCCAAAGCAATCGACACATAAGCCGGGTCCTTCACGATTGAAAACGCCGGATAACGGCTTGAAACCTCGCCGATTCGCGTGTTCATCAACCGTGCTACCTCAACGCCCCGCTCCAGTTCTTTGAATTTATTCACCCGCAGCGAGTTTGTAATTTTCACGGGAACGGATCCTTTAGCCATCCATGGCGACTCCGGGTGATACACGGTCCGAAACGACGATGTCGCCGAATAGAATCGTCCCCGTGCACCCAAATCTTGAAGCAAGCCCTCCCCGATCAGCTTCAGTACGGACGGTTTACGCAGCATATCCCGGGCCTGCAGCGGGTGAAGCGGAATCAATGTGTAGTCGTCGAGCCCCGTATAGGCGGATATAAAATCCGGTTCCGTCTGCGGACCATCCCGCAGTTCCGATTTAATCCATTCCGTCGCCGTCATGCGGTCAAGCGCCGAGTCTTCACGAACAATGGATCGGTGCGCCCTGAAGTAGTGCAGCTGAAATTGTCCTTTCAGCTCAGGGGAATACACCGACTGTGCGTTATCGGGAACACCCTCGCGGCTCTTCGGTGCAGGATGCAGCAGATGTCCGAACAGCAGCGATTGCTCTGCAGTAAGAAAATCACCGTCATAGCCGTACAGCTGCTCGCGGTCCCCGTCACGGGCGGAAACAAACTGTTCGATACGTTCACAGCTTTCCCTGATTCGCTGCAGCAGTTCCTCTGTTCGCCCGGACGCGTCAACCTGAACCCGTTGTCCCAATTCCCGGACCAGACGCTCCGCGATCGCCAGCTCGTCCTCCGTGACCGCCCCAAGGTCTTCGCTTCCTTTCCATTGGAGTGGAAATTGGAACAGATGCCTTCCGGTCGGAGATTTATACTTCACCGGGACGATGACCGTCCCGTGTTGGTTGACCAGAGGAAGCTGAAGCATCCAACCCTCGTCTGATTCATGCCAATCTCCCAACCCGGTCTCCCTGAGGAAACTGTTAAGCAAGCTTTGCAGCGTAGCCCTTGCTGCGATTGTACGCGCCTCACAACCCTCTTCCCATAAAACTTCCGTAAGTTCCAGCGGCCGTTCCCCGATCATGTGACAACACTCCTTTCCGAGCAAGCAGCTCCGCAGCATATTGACATTCCAATTCCTTGCCGATGCGTATGACATGCCTCAATATTCCGGCCGTATGCTGCAGCGTCGCTAACGGATTCAACAGCGTAAATTTTAAGCAAGCCTTCCCCTTCGCCTTCGTCCGGGCGACAACCGCTATGCCGCCTTCAAGCAGCCGATCCCGAATCCGGCAGTTCAACTCATCCGTCCAGCCAGCGCCGTCTTCCGCTCCAACTGAAGGTACATACCGGAAAACAACAGCGTTCAATGTCGGCTCTGCTATCAGTTCCAGCGCGTCCTCCTGTCGAATCCGCTCTGCGGTTTCCTCCGCCAGCTTCAGGGTATGATCGATCATCGCGGCAAACCGCTCGCGGCCGACATGCTGCAGCGACATGTAGAGCTTGAGCGCGTCAAACCTGCGCGTTGTCTGGACCGACTTGCCTACAAGATTAGGCATTCCCGCCTGATCATCCGCTTCCGGGTTTAAGTAGTCGGCATTAAGCCTCAAATAACGGTAATGCAATCGATCCCGAAGCAAAAAAGCTCCGCAGCTGATCGGTTGATAAAACAGTTTGTGAAAATCAACGGTAATCGAATCAGACAAAGCGATCCCCTTAAGCAGGCAGGCGTGTTGATCGCTCAAAGCGAGCGCGCCGCCGTATGCCGCATCGGTATGGAGCCATAGACCATGCCTTCGAGCCGCTTCTCCCAATTCCGGAAGCGGATCGATACTGCCGAAATCAGTGGTCCCGGCTGTAGCTACGAGTACGAAGGGAATCAGTTCGTCTTCGCGCAAACGGGCGATTGTGCTTTCCAGAAGATCGCTGTGCATTCGGCCCTTCGAATCCACGGGCACCGTGATGACGGATTGTTGTCCCAGACCTAATAAAGCCGCCGATTGCTTGACTGTAAAATGGGCCTCTTCCGAGCACAGCACCCGGAGGCGGTCAGCCTGTGGAGGTAATCCCCGCTGCTGCACATTCCAGTTCCAGCGCATGCAGCAATAATGGTCTCTGGCAAGCAGTAATCCCATGAAATTGGACTGCGTTCCCCCGCTGGTGAACACGCCGTCGCTGCCGCTGCCTGCGAATCCGAACAACCCGCACAACCAGCCGATGACCTCTTGCTCCAGCATCGTGGCCGACATACTTTGATCCCATGAATCCATGGAAGGATTCACCGCGGAAAGCAGCGCCTCCGCAACCAATGAAGCCTGCAGGGGCGGACAGTGAAGGTGAGCCATACAAGCCGGGTGGGTCACTACCGCTGAATGTTTCAGTACAGCCTCACCTATGAAATCCAGCAGCTCCGCCATACCGACGCCCTGCTCGGGACAAACCGGCCGCTGCCGTAAGGAAGCCGCCAATTGATCAGGCAGAGCTCCGCTGTAGGGATGCTTGGCACTTGCAAAATCGCGAATTAACACGCCCAAAGCCGTATTCATATGCTTGCGGAAGAGCACCTGGCTTTCCTCGCTGTGATTCAAAAAATCCGTTGCGAAGGTACCGTTCACCTGAAGACCCCCTGGGGAATGCGGTTATGGCGTTCCGCCGCCAGAACAGCCTCATGGAAAATTTCCGCGATTCGATCGATTTCTTCTTCCGTTACGATTAACGGAGGCAGGAAACGAACTACGCTGCCATGACGTCCGCCGAGCTCCAGAATGAGGCCTCGTTTCAAACATTGCCGTTGAATTTCGCGAGCCAGCTCACTGTAGGCGGGATAGCTTCCAAGCCTGTCCGAAGCGCGTTCATGATCGATGATCTCCGCGCCGATCATCAGCCCTCTGCCCCTCACTTGCCCAATGCAATTTACGGCAGAACGGGTTTGCTCCAAGTGCTTGACGAGGCGCTGACCGACACGGGCCGCATGCTCGACCAGCCGTTCTTCGCGGATAAACCGCAGCGACGCTGTACCTGCTGCCATCGCCAATTGATTTCCGCGGAACGTACCCGCATGCGCTCCCGGCTCCCATCGGTCAAGCTCCTCCCGGTATACGATCACGGACAGCGGAAGACTTCCGCCCACGGCTTTGGAAATAACGATCACATCGGGCAGAATGCCCGCATGCTCGAAAGCAAACATGCGGCCTGTTCGGCCGATCCCCGTCTGCACCTCGTCAATGATGAGCGGAATCTCCCTTTCGCCCGTTATTCGCCGAATCTCCCGAGCCCAGGCATCGGGCGCGGGAATGACCCCTCCCTCTCCCTGAACTAACTCCATAATCATGCCGGCGGGCGGCAGCACACCGCTCTCCGGATCGTCGAGCAAATGTTCGATATAGCGGCTTCCGACTTGATGCCCTTCCTCCCCGCCGATTCCAAAGGGGCAGCGGTAATCATAGGGATAAGGCAGGAAGTGTGCGCCCGGCATCAACGTACCTACCTGGCGCTTAGGCTGCAAATTCCCCGTCAAACTAAGCGCGCCGCTCGTCATACCGTGGTATCCCCCGTGAAAGGACATCATGACGCTTCTTCCCGTTGCCGTCTTGACCAGCTTCACGGCCGCTTCAACGGCATCTGCTCCCGATGGGCCGCAGAACTGAATACGGGCTTTACCCGCAAATTCCGATGGCAAGGCTTCGAAGAGCTCATCGACGAATCGCTCCTTGACCGGCGTTGTCAGATCAAGCGTAAGCAGAGGCATACCGGAGTTTAAAACATCCTTCATGGCCTCGACCACCACGGGGTGGTTGTGGCCTAAGGCAAGCGTTCCCGCTCCGGCAAGACAATCGTAATACGTCCGGCCGTCCGCATCTTTCACCTGCACTCCTCTGGCTTCAATAATGGCTATGGGAAGCTTGCGCGGATACGTACGGGCATTAGATTCGCGTCGCTGCTGGCTTTCAAGATATATCGCATTGCCCTTCGTCATATAAACTTTCCTCCTTTGGGGAATTGTCTCTAACCTGCCTGTTCTTAACTGTCGAGGCATTGGTAATATTTTACACCGCCATAGTTGCTAATTGTAAATGATAATCATTATCAGTGCAATAGTTATTTTGTCCCTCTAACTTGATCCGTCAAACCTAATTTTTGGCCCGAACGCAAACAAAGGAACCCTTCCCTGCGGATGGGTCCCCTCTTCGGAACGGACTGTCGGTTTATCTGCGTTTATACAAAAGATACATGAAAAACGGTGCGCCGATCCCCGCCGTAAATACGCCCGCAGGGATATCCAGCGGCTGGAAGAGCATTCTCCCCGCCAGATCCGCTAACAGTACGATGATTGCTCCAAGAAGCGCGGAAATCGGAAGCAAAATTTTATAGGAATTGCCAGCGAGCTTTCTGGCCATGTGCGGCGCAAGCAGACCGATAAACGAAATCGTCCCCGCTACGCCGACAGCAGCCCCGGCCAGGGAGACGCTAATAGCAAGAAGCATAAAGCGGTTAAGCTGAAGCCGGCTTCCAAGACCGACGGCAACGTCCTCCCCCAGCGATTGAACATTCAGCTCTTTGGCGAAGAGGACGGCAAGCGGCAGGAACACGGCAACCCACGGGAATAGTGCAGCTATATATTTCCAGTTTGTTCCGTATATACTGCCGGTTATCCAGTTCAGCACCTGGGAGGCCAGATAAGCGGGGCCGCTTATCAGTATGAACGTCGTCAGCGCGCCCATTGCGGTCGATATACCGATACCGATCAGCACCAGCCGAAATGGGGAGACCCCCTTCTTCCATGCCAGCATGTAGTTTAATGCAGCTGCAGCGAACGCCCCCACCATTGCGATGACGGGAACCCAGTGGATGCTGTAGGCGCCTGCGGACAAGGTCATGAACGCCACAACGGCAACGGATGCTCCTCCGGTTACGCCCAACAAATCCGGAGCGGCCAGCGGGTTGCGGATGACCCCCTGAAGCAATGCGCCCGAAACCGCCATGGCGGCGCCGATTAATATAGCGGCGACAACCCTCGGCAGCCGAAACTCCACGACGACCACCCCGCTGCTTTCGCCGTTATGCCCGATGACCGCCATAATCACTTCGGTAAACGGAATACGGACACTGCCCATCGACAAACTGACCAAGGACAGGACAAGTAAAACCAGGCAAAGCACGAGGGCGGTAAGGAGCCCCTTTCGTTTTCCGGATTTAAGCATGGGCCCTCCTTCTTGCCACATAAATCAGGAACGGAACCCCCAGAAGGGCCGTTGCGACACCTACGGGGACTTCCTTCGGCATGATGATAAAGCGGGAGGCGAGATCTGCCGCAACAAGCAGTACCGCGCCTGTGATCGCGCAATAGGGCAGGAGCCACCGGTGGTCGTTCCCCACCAAATAACGGCACAGATGCGGCACAATAAGCCCGACAAAGGCGATCGGACCTGCTACGGCAACGGAGCCACCGGCCAGCAATACAATAGCAATGGCGGACGTCGTACGGATCAGCACAATTCGTTGGCCCAATCCCTTCGCTACATCGTCTCCCAAGGCCACGACATTCAGCGACCCGGATAAAATCATCGACAGCACCCAGCCAGCAGCAACATACGGAAGAACGACCGCGAGATGCTTCAACTCCCGGTCCGCAACAGAGCCGATCATCCAGAACAGCGCTTGATCAAGCGACTGCTTGTCGATCAGGATGACGCCTGCTGTAACTGAAGAAGCTAAAGCAGCGACGGAAGCACCCGCCAACGTCAGCTTGACCGGATCGAAGCCTCCCCTGCCCTGCGAGTCCAGCAGAAACACGAACATCGCGGTGAGCGCCGCCCCCGCAAACGCGACCCAGATCATGCTTCCCAGGGTAAGCCCCGAACCGAGGACCGAAATGCTGAGCACAAGGAACAGTACGGCCCCTGCATTGATCCCGAATACGGAGGGAGAGGCGAGCGGATTTTTCGTCAGTACTTGCAGCAAGGCACCGGCAATGGCCAGGCTCGCGCCTACCACAGCTCCGATCAATGCCCGGGGAACTCGCGTATTCGTAATAATGACGTGCTCATTGGAGCCGTTAAAATGTACATAAGCCTGCCAGACTTCGCTCAGTCCAAACTGTTGAAGGCCGAACAGAACGCTAGAGAGCATACAGCCGAGCAACAAGAGCACTCCCGCCGCCAATCCGAACAGCTTCATCATGCGGCTGCTCATCGAATGAGCCATACAAGTTCATCCCTCCACAAGGTGCAATTTTACTAAAAAAATGACATTTTCATTGTAGGGGCGGGCTACCCCCTTGTCAATGATTTTGATTCTCATTATCAATTAAAGGTTGACATCCAAAACCTAATCCCTTATATTGGCAATGATAATGATTCCCATTATCAGTCTGCGTACGCAGCGAAACTAAATCATTAAGGAGAGACGAAATCATGCTTTCGATTGTTCGACTCAACCGCATTCCCTTGCTGTTCATCCTTATAACTGTTCTGTTCTTAACGGCGGTCGGCTGCGGCAGCGCAGCGAAGGAAACGCCCCCCGCCGCATCCCAACAGGCTGCGACGGAGTCCGCTCCACCCAAAAGCGAAGCCGCAAGAACCATTAAGCATGCAATGGGCGAAGAAACGATACAGGGTACGCCGAAGCGCGTCGTCATTTTGACCAATGAAGGAACGGAAGCTCTCCTTACCGTAGGCGTGAAGCCGGTCGGCGCCGTCCAATCCTGGGTTGGAGACCCGTGGTACGATCATATCAAAGCGGAAATGCAGGGCGTTACGGTGCTGGGGGAAGAAACGCAGCCTAACATCGAGCTGATCGCCGGTCTAAAGCCGGACCTGATTATCGGCAATAAAGTAAGGCACGAGAAAATTTACGAACAACTGAAAAAACTTGCTCCGACCGTCTTCGCACAAGACTTGGCAGGCGACTGGAAAATCAATTTCAAGCTGTACGCCGAAGCGGTGAACAAGAAGGAAGAAGGGGAAAAGGCGCTGGCAGCATTCGATAAGCGCGTCTCTGATGTGAAGGCCAAGCTGGGCGCTAAAGCGGCAACCCAAGTATCCGTCGTACGCTTTTCCGCCGGCGATGTGCGGATTTATCAGAAGCAGACGTTCAGCGGCGTGCTGTTTAATCAATTAGGCATTGCCCGTCCCGCTTCCCAGGATAAGGACCAGTTCGTCGAGAAGCTGACCAAGGAACGTATCCCGGATATGGATGGCGATGTGCTGTTCTACTTCCTGAACGAAACCCCGGGCAAGAACGATGCCGCCAAGATAGCTGAGGAATGGATGACGGATCCGTTATTCAAAAACTTGAAAGTGGCCAAAACGAACAACGCCCATAAAGTGAATGAAGTGGTCTGGAATCTGGCGGGCGGCTACAAAGCGGCCAACCTGCTCTTGGATGAAATCAGCAAATACTTTGAAATCAAGTAGGATCTCATGGCGGCTTCTGCCACATTAAGACACAAAAACCCACCGCTCAGCTTTATCGGTGGGTTTTTACTGTAGATTTATTCTGATAATAATGAGCGAGCTCGATAATCATCGCGCCCATCCGCTCGCTTTCAGGGGCTAATACACGCTCGACCCCTTCCTCTTTCAAAGCTTCAGCCGTCACTTTGCCAACCGCTGCCGCCAGCACCTTCTTTTTGAAGCTTTCATGAATAGCCGGATAATACCCGTTGCTTTTGACAAATTGAAAAAAATACCGGACTTGAACCGCCGTCGTGAAACAGACCGCATCCACGGAACCATCGGCCAGTTCTTGGCACAATTGGCGCGACACGGTATCATCCGGAGCCATATGTTTATAAGGTAACAGGGTCCTGACAACGGCTCCTTTGTTCTCCAGAAAGGTCACTAACGATGGCATAGGCTCGCCATGCAGCTGAATAGTTACGCCTTGACCCGTAAATTCATAAGTTTCAAGCGCTTTAATAAGTCCTTGTGTCGTTCCGTCATCATCAACGGCAACGGGTTGAATTCCCATTTTTTTCAACAGGGCATAGGTTTTATACCCTCTTGCCGCTACTTTGGACTGTTTCACAATTTCGAGAAAAGCGGAGCGAATACCGATTCGTTCCGCCTGATTGAACAAAGCTTCAAGCCCGGTTCCCGTTGTGAACATCATCCAGTCCGATCCACTTTCCACTACACGAAGGAGATCGCGCTCTACCTCGCTTTCTGCAAGGAACAAGGTCCCTTGCTGTGAACGAACAACGGGGATGCCTCCTTGCTTTTCAATAATGGTGCTCAGTTCACTTATTTTTCGGGACCCCGCAATGACAATGCGTTTTCCCTCCAACCCTCCAGTCATTCCGGATACTCCTCTCTTAAGCAGCGACACTGATGTTATGAAATCAAACTTTTTGCTGGACGAGCTATTGCCTCATCGAATCGTTGTTGAAATTGTTGAATGCCCACACGCTTGAAAAATTGATGAAAAGTTTCCTGACCCGTACGATGCGGATGCACACCGTGAAAATAAGCTGCGTGCCATCCGATAGTCTGGTCTTCTCCACGCTCGGGCAGCGGACCGACCAGCTCCTCCAGCTTGGCCTGAAACTTCTCGGGTCCCCAGTCGGCTACAAGGAGTTTCATCCGGGCATGATGCCGTTTTTCTCTAAACCCATAATCGCTAAAGATGGTCGTCACAGCGATGGAGACCTTCAGTACCTCTTCCGGACGCACAAAAATATTCAACGGTTTGGCGAGAAATGGTTTAGCCGATAGCCCGCCGCCCACTTGGACATGAAAACCGATGACGGTCTCTCCATCCATCACTTTCGTAGCCGGGGTAAAAGCCAAATCCTGAATTTCCGCATGGGCATTGTTGTAACGGTTTGCCGAAATCGATATTTTATACTTCCGAGGCAAATTTGAAAAATCGCGGTTTAGAACAAAAAAATCATTGACCTGCTGTACAATTTCGGACGTATCCATCATTTCATCCGGGTCAATGCCCGCTAATGGATTACCGACAATGGCCCTCGGGCAATCGCCGCAAGCTTCATAGGAGTACAAGCCAACTTCTTCAAGCCGATTAAAGATGTCGGGCAAGTGTTCTACCCGCAACCAGTGAAATTGAAAAGATTGCCGCGTCGTCACGTCCAACAGATTACGGCCATAATCGAGTGAAATACCTGCAAGTGTCCGCGCTTGCCTGGCAGTGAGCATGCCCGAAGGAATTCGAATGCGCATCATGAAATGGCCATCCCTCGGCTTCTGCTCATACACGCCGGCCCATTTGAACCGGTTCAACTCATCTTCAGGTATGGATTCATATCCTTACTTCGCATACCTTTCAATAATGGTACGAATAACATCCAGACCGTCCTTTTCGAGCTTCATCATTTCGATTTTGTTAAGCTTCGATGGATCTTCTGCCCAAACGGTTTCATAAGCCATCTTATCATCCCCCTAACCCTATGAATGTACTTCCAAAACCAAACGAGAAAGGAATTCCAACTTAACAACTATAATAAAAGAAAAAGCGATAAAACGAACCATCCAAAAGGTCACTAATTATGACCATCCATTTCGCTGGAAGAACCCATCCAATGATGAGCCCATATCACCATCCATGTTCAACAGATTGATATACATTCGTCTTTTTTTGATGGAAAAAGAAAACGCTTTATTTCAAATCAAATGTTATGATAAAAACAAATCACGGGCATTGATTAGCGGCCCCATGAAGTCCCTCCGGCTCCGGGATATATTCGCTGCTGCCCGGATGCCCCCATTCTCTGAAACTTTATTCAACGATTGCCGGTTTGTGATATGATATCTGTATATTCAAATTTCCGAACATGTAGGAGAGAACGTTATGTATCAAGAAATACAAGATTTTAAAGCCGACTTTTTCAAGGCGTTAGCCCACCCCTTGCGTATTAAAATTCTTGAAGTTTTAGCCGAGGGCGATAAGAACGTGAATGAGATTCAAACGATTTTGGGAAGCGAAGGGTCTGCGGTTTCCCAACAGTTAGCCGTACTAAGAAATAAGAACGTGGTCTATGGGATTAAGGATGGAACCTCTGTTATTTATTCTTTAACCGATCCTTTAATTAAGGACTTGCTGCTGGTTGCGAAACAAATTTTTGACAATCACCTTGTGAATGCCATTTCCATGCTGGAAAACATTAAAAACAATTAAATCGCTTCTTCATAAGGAGGAATTCGAGTTGTTATACTCGATTTGCTCCTTTTTTTTGAACATTTCTACGGAATCCGAAATTGACAATTAAACGTATTCCTTATATGTTTGTATATATTCAAATATTCAAATATTCAGAAAGGCGATGCTGGATATGAAATTTTCGTTTACCGGCAGATTTCAGGGCTATAACAGAGAAAGCTTTCAAAAGGACTTCATTTCGGGGTTGATTGTAGGTATTATCGCCATTCCATTAGGAATGGCGTTTGCCATTGCTTCAGGTGTCAAGCCTGAATACGGGTTATACACAACGATTGTTGCTGGAATCATCATATCCTTATTGGGCGGGTCAACCTTTCAAATTGGCGGTCCGACTGGAGCTTTCATTCCTATTCTGTTTGCCATCGTGATGCAGTATGGATACGAAAACTTGCTTATCGCCGGTTTTATGGCTGGGGTCCTTCTGGTAATCATGGGTCTGTTCAAACTTGGTAAAGTGATGAAATTTATTCCGCGCCCCGTTATTATCGGCTTTACCTCTGGCATCGCCGTTACTATATTTACAGGTCAAATTGCCAGTTTCCTTGGTTTGCACCAGCTTGAAAAGCACGAGAATTTCATGGCCAACATGAAGGAATTAGGTATACACATGGCGTCAACCAATAGTTACAGTGTAGGAACAGCGCTGATTTGTCTCGTGTTTATCATCCTAACACCACGACTGTTCCCGAAAGTTCCCGGATCCTTAGTCGGGTTATTGGTTTCGACTGTTGTCGCCTCTTTGTTGTATCCTGACAAGGTTGCAACGATTGGTTCGACCTACGGCGCAATTCCAAACAGCATCCCCGGCATTCGCATGCCTTCGCTTTCCATTGAACATATGCTGTATTTAATAAAACCAGCTCTAGTCATTGCCATGTTAGGCGGCATCGAATCCTTGCTTTCAGCCATAGTTGCTGACGGAATGACAGGCACCCGACATAACAGCAACCGTGAACTGATCGGTCAAGGCATCGCCAATATGATCACTCCGTTGTTCGGGGGGATTCCTGCCACCGGGGCTATAGCCAGAACGGCAACGAATATAAAAAGCGGCGCGGCGTCTCCCCTCTCCGGGGTCATTCACGGTATTGTCGTCTTTTTAGTCTTGTTCCTATTTGCTCCATACGCTTCGAATATTCCTCTTGCCAGTATGGCGCCGATCTTAATGGTTGTCGCTTGGAATATGAGCGAACGTAAAGAGTTTGCCCACATCCTGAAAACCCGAACTGCGGAATCTTTCGTTTTGGTGAGTACATTTCTTCTTACTGTCTTTACAGACCTGACGACCGCGGTTGAAGTGGGATTAGTATTATCAGGCATAATCTTTGTGAAGCATATGAGCGTTCTCCTTAGTACGACCAAGGTACTGCCCGACCCTTCCGACAACAACAAAAAAGTATCCGCTCACATGATCCACGAGCAGCATAATTGCCCGCAAATCAGCATTTACACCGTAGAGGGAGCTTTGTTCTTCGGGGTTGCCAATCGTTTTGAAAAGTCCATCATGGACGAGATTCATAACAAACCTAAAGTGCTCCTATTGAAAATGAGCCATGTTCCATATATGGACGCAACCGGAGAAGCCCATTTAGCAAGTATAGCCAAACACTTAAAGAAGCACGGCGGCGTCGTGATCATTTCTGAAATCCAGGACCAACCGCGCCAACTGCTGAAAAAAACAGGCTTGGACGAAATCATCGGGCAAGATCACTTTTTTGACCAAACAGGCAATGCCATTAGCTTTGCCTTAACCAAACTTAATCACGCTCAATGTCTTGGTTGCGAACATGATGCTTTTCGTGAATGTCAACAATTATCAAGGCCCAGGGCTATTCCGGTTCAACCCCAACTGGTTCATTCTTCTTCGCTTCAGGTCTCCGATTAGGTCCCTGATACTCCATTTTTCCATTTCAGGGACAAAAAAGGCACTAACGCCGTGTTAGTGCCCGGGGGTCCTCCCTGTAGCCTGGAGGTTATCTTGCCGGTTCGGTAGCAACGCTCGGATTAACCGACTGAAGCTTCCTGATCTCGATCCGGATCAGCAGCGAAACCACGAGCGCAATGGCAAACAGTCCCGCAAAAATATACAGTGTGCCGATATAGCTGTTCGTCGCGGTACGCACCCAGGCCGCGATAATAGGTCCGGCCAGCCCTGCCGCCGCCCATGCGGTCAAAATATAACCATGTATCGCCCCGAGCTGTTTGGTGCCGAACAGGTCGCCGATATAGGCCGGTATGGATGCAAAGCCGCCGCCGTAACATGTAAGAATCAAAAAGATCAAAATTTGAAACAGCCAGGCGTTGGAAACGGCGGGGAGCAATAAATAAGCTCCGATCTGAATAACGAAAAACGCTGTGTATGTATTGGGTCTGCCGATATAATCAGAGAACGACGCCCACCCGATCCGTCCCAATCCGTTAAACAAGCCCATCAGCCCGACCATGGAAGCCGCTGCGAGCGGTGCCATTTTGGCAATTTCCTGTGCCATTGGAGAAGCCACGGAGATGATGGCGATACCGCAGGTGACATTGATAAACAGCATCAACCAAAGCATCCAGAAGCGCGCCGTCTTTACCGCTTCGTTGGCTGTAAGCTGTGAGAGATCGACCTTTATCTTCTTCCTGCCGGACTCGATCGCAGCCTTAAATTGTTCCGGCATCCAACCGGCAGGCGGCGGAGAAAGATAGAGCGAGGAGCCGCCCATCAGAATGAAATAGACGGCGCCCAAGATGTAAAAGGTGTTGGCTATGCCGACCGAGTCGATCAGACGAGCCATGACCGGACTGCTGATCAACGACGCAAAACCAAAACCCATAATCGCAAGTCCGGTGGCGAGGCCCCTTCTGTCCGGGAACCATTTGACCAAGGAAGAGACCGGCGTGATGTAACCGACGCCCAGACCAATGCCTCCGAAAACGCCGTAGAACAAATATAACAACGGCAACGACGAAAAGTTCACGGCAAGGCCGGACCCGGCAAGGCCTATCCCGAAGAAAACGGTAGCCAGCAGACCTGCCTTTCGGGGACCGTGCTTCTCGACAAAATGACCCAGAAACGCCGCAGACAAGCCAAGAAATAAGATAGCCAAGCTGAACGTGAAAGTAACCTGTTTAATACTCCACCCGAATTCATTGATGAGCGGCTTCGTAAACACACTCCAAGCGTACACCGAGCCGATCGAGATGTGGATGCCGACCGCTGCGGCAGCGATCAGCCACCGATTTTTCGTTTTTTCCATAAATCCATTCCTCCCTTTTGTATCAAATAAAAAAGCCGCGAATCGCTTTACACGGGAAGCCCGAAGTAAACCGAATGCGGCGGTTAGCCTTAAGCAGAAATTCTACCAAGCGCCAACGGCACACTGTTCAATTGGTGTGAACCGTTAATCGGTAACAGGATCGCTGTCCCGTGTGAACGGATTTCTACTCGGCTGATTTTGTGAACATTCTGTGTCCTGCTTATCCATTACAATATACCATGAAAACGCTGACAGCGTAAATAGCCATGATTACATTTTGTTCTGTCCAGCAAACGTCTCTTGGTAATAAGGGGATCAAACGAAGGCAGCCGTTCCTTGAAGGAACGGCTGCCTTCGTTACGCCGGCCTGGACTCCAGGCCGGTCGTGCCGGCTTTGCGCTTGCGTTCGAACCTCACCAGCTGGATCACGATGAACAGCAATACGAGCAGCTGCGGAGCCAAGGTCTCCCATGTCGGATAGACGCCAAGCCCCGGGAAGGTCGGCAAGTAACCGGGCACATGAGCGGGTACTCGCCCGGCCACCTGCAGCGAGTGAATGCTCTCGCCGAGAAACTTAACGACCAGATAGTAAATAAGCAGCGTCGCCGTTAAGAAAAACGGTCGGACCGGCAGCCGCACGATCCCATTGACCAGCAGCACACCGAGTACGATCAGAAGCAAAGCCGCAGCGCCGATGCCGAGCAGCAGCTGTAGAGGCTCGATGGAAGGCGCCATCCCGATGTAGAAGATCGTTGTCTCCGCCCCTTCGCGCAAAATAGACAGAGCAGCAATAAAGAACAGCGACCACAAGTTGCCGCTCGCCAGCGCAATGCCGATTTTGTCGCGGATGAACCGGTTCCACGATTCAGTCTGCGATTTGCTGTGCAGCCAGGCGCCAACCGTAAACATCAGGACGACGGATACAAGGCCCGTCACGCCCTCCAGCATCTCCCGGGTGCTGCCTGCCTCCGCGCTGGCGAACGCAAGCGTCAACACCAAGGCAAGAGCGCCGCTCACAATCAAACCCGCGACGGCCCCGCTCCAAATCCACTTCTGCTTGGAGGCGTTCCCCGTCCGGTGCACGAATGCGAGCAATGCGGTCAGCACGAGCAGCGCCTCCACCCCTTCGCGGAGCAGGATTAAGGCCGCGTCCGAAGCCGAATAAGCCGCGTTGGCCGTATAAGGCGCCAACGCCTGCTCCATCTCGATCAAGAGACTTTCGGCTTCTGCCGTTCTCGGAGGTTCCGACAACAGCAGGCTGGCGGATTGCGTCATTAACGTTTCAATACGCGTATACGTCTCCGGGGAGCGGGTTTGCACGCTGCCTTCCACCGCAGGCCATAGGCCAATAAAGCTTTGCAAGTCGTCCGTCGCCGTTGACACGCTGCCGTCACGCAGCTCGCGCTGAATGTTCTGCAGCAGCGCGAGCGCACCCGCAACGCTTTGCCCGCCGCCCGACGCCTGCGCCTGGACCGATTTGCCCTGAGCGTAATCGTCGACGAGCTTGATCAAGTCGGCGACGCCGTTCTTCGCCGCTTCCGCTCTCGGCGGTTCGGCCTGCAGCGCGATACGCGTCAGGCTGACTTTCGTTTCAATGCTGCCGTACACGCTTGTGTTATCGGAACGGATCGCGGCTTCGACTTTAAACCAATGATTGACGAACTGTTTGTAGTCCGCATTTGCCTTTGTCCATTGGTTTTGCCCGATTTCAGCCGATATTTGCCTCAGCATCGGCAGCAAAGACGCTGCCGCCTGCTTGCCTGCATCCGGATGCTGCTGCTTCTCGTAGGCAGCGACGTAATCGCCCGTCGCCTTCGCAAGCTGCGATACCGCTTGATAGGCGGCATCCGGCTTGATTTCCGCTTCGGCCAGCGCCGTCTTCGCCGCTGTCAAAGCGTTCGCGACCTGTCCGGCCAAATCCGAGCCCGGCGCTTGCAGCGCCTTCCACTCGGTGTCGAACAGCTCCAGCTCCTCGTTCGTTCTCGGCCAGTGGCGCTCGCCCGCTTCGACCAGCGCTCCCCCTACAAGCGGCAACAGCCGCTCGGGGCTCGCCTCTGCTGCCTGTGCTCCCTTGGATCCATACAGCCCCGTCAGCAGAAGGAGAACCGCAAGCACAGCTCCCCATTTGCTGCAGCCGCCGGCCAATCGATTATTGCTCATACGGATCACCTCGAATGTCTTTTCTCCACTAAAATAACCCATCACCGATATAACCGCCCGGCTGCACGCCCGGGAAACAGGCAAATACCGCGCTTCCCACATGCGATATGTATTCGTTCAGGGCGTCCATCTTTGCCAGTCGCTGCTGCATCGGAACAAATTGTTTGAAAGGATCCCTCTGATAGCTAATAAACAGAAGTCCGGCATCCAACTGTCCGGTCTGCCTATCTATTCCGCTTGAATACGAGTAGGAGCGCCGCAAGATTTGCATTGAGCCGTCTCCGCGCGCAATCCTCACGTGAGCGTTGACCGGGATCACCGGGTCGCCGGCAGCCGTCTTCGCGTCAAGCTGCACCGGATCGAATTCACTCTTCGCCCCTAAGGGCGCACCGCTATCGCGATGACGGCCGAACGTCGCCTCTTGCTCGTTCAAATGCGTACGGTCCCACACCTCGACCCGTATCCGGATGCGCCGCACTACCATATAACTGCCGCCTCGCATCCACCCCTGTTCATCCGAAGGTTGCACCCAGACAACCTGATTCATCAGCTTCGCGTCCTTCGTATCGGGGTTGGCCGTTCCATCCTTGAAGCCGAGTAAATTACGAGGCGTATCGCCGCTGCCCGAAGCGGCAGCCGTGCGTTGAAAGCCTTCCTGTGTCCAGCGCAGAACGGCAGTGCCGCGAGCAATTCGCGCCAAGTTGCGCACTGCATGGAAGGCAACCTGGAGATCGTCCGCGCATACCTGCACCCCGATGTCCCCTCCGCACCATTCGGCGCGCAGCTGATCGCCGGGAAATCGCGGCAACTCGCCTAAGGCCGAGGGCCGTTTGGCCGCCAGCCCGAATCGGCTGTCGAACAGCGCAGGGCCTACGCCGAACGTGAACGTCAGCTTCGACGGGCTGAGCCCAAATGCCTCTCCCGTATCCGCCGGCGGCAGGTTGGGATTGCTGTTCTCGTCGCCGACAGGACGGCCTTCGGTCATACGGGCGGCGGCGTCCGTCCATTTCCGGAGCAACACCGGAAGATCCTCCGCCCGTGTCGTGATCAGATCGAAGGCGGCGAAGCAAACAAAGTTTTGCGAAGGGGTTACAATCCCGGCTTGAACATCTCCGTGAAACGGAATTTGCTCGTTCGAACGGGGTGCGGTGCGTCCCCTCCACATACCGGACTCCGCAAGCACGCTGCCGACGCCAGCCGAGCCGACCAGTAACCCGAGCCCGCCGACACCGGCCATTTTCAACAATTCCCTGCGGCTGACAACCGACTTCCCCGACTGGCCGGGTCCTCGCCCTTCGTTCGCAGGCGGCAACGGTTGTTGATTTCCGTTAAGCTTCACGTCTTAGCCCTCCAGTACTTTGCCCATCTGGGACAGCGGCTCGGCGAGCGCATCGAGTGCCTGGCTAAGCTTTTTTGTCTGATCCGGCGTCAATTCCGTATACAGCACATACCCGTCGCCTTTTTTATAAGGTGCCAACGCGGTGCTTAAATCGTTGAACCGGTCGGCGATTTGCTTTGCAAGTACGCCATCCTTTTTCTCCACTTCCGGCTTAAGGATGTCAAAAATTTTATTCGCCCCCTCAACGTTCGCGGCAAAATCGTATAAGTCCGTGTGCGAATACCGCTCTTCCTCGCCCGTCACTTTAGAGGAGGACACTTCATTCAAGAGCTCGACCGCACCGGTTACGAGCATTGACGTATCAATCTCCACATTCTCCACTTTAGCCCGCAGCAGCTTGCTGTCGCTCAGCAATTGGTCGGCGTAGATCTCCTGTCCCTTGGTCGTCTTGTCTGTCCATAACGCTTTTTCGATCCGATGGAACCCTCTCCATTCCTTCTCGTCGACGTCCCCTTCGCGTGCATCCAAGTTAGGATCCAGCTCCCCGAGCGATTCCGCGATCGGTTCGATCCGCTCGTAGAACATGCGGGTAGGCGCGTAGAGCGTCTGGCTCTTGGCCACGTCGCCCGCTTTGACAGCGGCTGCGAATTCGCCCGTAGATTTCACGAATAAGTCGCACTGCTCAATGACGTATTTGCGGTAAGTTTCGGCGGCTTGCTTCAGTGCGGCGTTGTCTGCGGCATCGGCGGGCTTCTTCGCTTCCGTCCCTTGCGTCGCCGCAGGCGTTGTTTGGGCAGCGCACCCGCCGAACAGAAGCGCTGACCCTAGTAAAACGGATGAAAGTATACAGCCTTTATGATTCATAACCTCATAACCCCCCCACATATGATAATGATAATTATTCTCAAAATAAAATACCATAGAATACTGGGGCTGGCAAGTTGTTTAATGCTAAACTATTGAATGTTCAATTATTTGCCACAAGCAAGGTCAAGGTTGCATGATTGGTGGAGGCGCCCATTATCCCCTCTCTTGCTATGACAGCCGCGACTGAAACAGGAGCACCTCTTGCGCCGCAAATCAAAAAAGCCCGCGGCAACCCATGCGGACTTCTAAGAATTTCGATTGTCGTCAACCCGGCGCAGCTACTTCAGCAGCTTGTTCATCGTGACGAGAATTTCGTCGATGACCTCCCGGTCGCCCGACTGAATCCGTTCGACTACGCAGCTTTTCATATGCCCTTCCAGGAGCAACTTTCCTACGCCGTTCAACGCCGATTGAATGGCCGCGATCTGGTTCAACACGTCGTCGCAGTATGTATCTTTCTCGATCATCCCGCGAACGCCGCGAATTTGGCCTTCGATCCGGTTGAGCCGGGTGACGAGGTTGCTTTTCATTTTATCGGAGTGGTGGCTCTTGCGTTCGCTTCCGGCATCGGCGCTCCCGTTCTCCGTATGACATCCGTTCTGGTCTTGCGTCTCCATGGCCATTCCTCCTATCAACCTTCATTATAACCGCTCCCGAATCGAATTTGAAGCGTCCCTCCCGTGATACGGGAAAGAGTTGTCATATTCAATCCGATCCTCGCATATACTTAATCTCGCGTCCGTAAACAGGACGACCGAATAACAATAAGGGACAGGTGATACCGTTATGTGGGAAAGCGTATTAAAAATGCAGCAATTGGAAATTCAAATCAACTCCGGAGACAAGGCCGTCCGCTTACGCATCAGGGAGGAAGCGGCTGCGGCGGCGTCGAAGGCGCTGGAGCTGAGCCAATCGGAGTTATTCGAACTGATGCATACGTTCCTAACCATCAATCGCACATTCAACCAAGAAGTGATGTACTACGACGAAGCATAGATGCAGCGCCTCCAAACCGGATGAACCCGCCGATTTATAGATGGTCCTGAATTCCTGCACACCCTCCCGGCAGCCGTCTTTCGGACGGTTTGCTGAAATTCAGGGGGAGGGTATTGCATACTTCTCCATCGCAAGCGTGAATGAAGAGCCTTGACCAACCTCCGATACATAATGAATGGAGCCGCCGTGCGCGGTGACGATTTGTTTCACAACGGCAAGACCGAGTCCGGTCCCCCCCATTTTACGGCGATCCGAATTGTCGACGCGGTAAAATTTCGTGAAAAGCTTCTCCCTTGCCCGCTCCGGAATACCCAGCCCGTAATCGCGAACCGTAACGTGAATTCTTCCATCCTCTTCCATCAGCTTCACTTCGACCCGATCCGACTCCGGCGAGTATTTCACCGCATTGCTGATCAAATGAACAAGCGCCTGCTTCATCCGTTCCGGATCCGCATAGACAAGCAACGGGTTCGGGCCGGCTTGCAGCAGGATGCGGTGCGTCGCATGCTCCTTCCAGCCTTCGACGGCCTCGGCCGCAAGGCTGCGCATGTCCGTTGGCGAGAACAAATAACTTTGCTGCCCCGCCTCCATCCGCTGCAGATCCAGCAGATCGTTCAACAATAACGTAAGCCGCTTCGCTTCCCGGTGTATCGTTTGCAAATAGCTATGCCTCTTGTCCGCCTCCGGATTCCGTTCCTTGATGATTTCCGCGAAACCCATGATGCTTGTCAACGGTGTCCGCAGTTCGTGCGAAACGACGCTCATAAACTCGCTTTTCATCCGATCGATTTTCTCCTCGTCCGTCCGATCGCGAATGCCGATGTAATAGTGCTGCGGCGAGGTTTCCGTTAAGCTGATGACATATCCCGTCACCTCATAGACACGGCGCTCGCCGTCCTTCAACCGGTAATCAAGACGTTCGGCGAACAGCTCCACATGTCCGTTTAACAGTTGCTCAAGACATTCAAGCAGCTGGGGGGAACGAGCCTCGCCGCTTTGCAGCAGGTGCTCGGCGAAAGCTCTGACATCCGGATAATGGGCCGGTTGAACGCGAAACCATTCCACCAGCTTTTCGTTATGCAGTACGATACGGCCGCTCCCGTCGCACAGCAGCCTTCCCTCCAAGCCCGACTCAAACGCTTGTCGGATCAATACCGCTTGAGACTCGCTCTTCGCGATCACCTGCTGCAGTCGTTCGGCCAGTAATTCCTTTTCCCGCAAGTCCCGGCGAAGCTCGATTTCGGTCACGACCCAACGGCCAAACTCGACAAGCCGGGCCAATTCGCGCTCTCCGATCGTTCGCGGCTCCGTATCGATGATGCACAGTGAGCCGAGAATGTTCCCCTTCGATGTCTGGATCGGGACCCCGGCATAGAAGCGGATCCCGTTCTCTTGGCGTACGAACCGGTTGTCCGCGAACCGCTCGTCCAGACGGGCATCCGTCACAACGACCGGTTCCCGTTCCGCGACCACATATTGACAGATGGCGGCTTCCCGCTCCGTCGAGCGGGAACGCTCTAATTCTTCCTGTAGCCCGAAGCACGACTTGAACCATTGCCGGTCTTCGGTAACCAGCGTAATTAAACAGGTCGGCACCTGGAACACGTCCGCAACCAATCGAGTAATCCGATCGAAGGCCGGCTCGCCGGGCGTATCCACGATATCTAAAGCATACAGCTCCTGAAGTCTTCGTCGCTCGTCTTCATCCGAGAACTTTACGATGTTCAACCGCACCCTCGCCCACGCACCCTCGACTTGAAATGTAGTCTTGATATTATTCGACACAATGCGGTCCAGCTCCTTCATCCATGCACAAAAAACCAATGTCCATGCGGACATTGGTCGTTGATCGTTGATCGAGGGATTACACTTTCACGGATGGAACTAACGATTCGTACAAATCGATATATTGCTGGGCCGACTTGCGCCAGCTGAAATCTTTCTTCTTTATATTCGCCAGCAAATTCGCCCACACGTCCGGCTGCCGATACAACCTGACCGCTCGGTCGATCGTATACAGCATGTCATGCGCGTTGTAGTTGGTGAACGTGAAGCCCGTGCCTTGTCCGGTCTCCTCGTTATAAGGGCTCACCGTATCCTTCAAGCCGCCCGTCTCCCGTACGATCGGCACGCTGCGGTAACGCATCGCGATCAGCTGGCCGATGCCGCAGGGCTCGAATAACGAAGGCATCAGGAACATATCGGAGGCCGCATACACTTGCCGTGCAAGCGACTCGTCGAACAATATTTGCGCCGACAGCTTGTCCGGATTTGCGGCAGCCGCCCACCGGAACAGCTCCTCGAAGCGCGGTTCGCCCGTTCCGACGATGACCCATTGCGCGTCAAGCTGCATCAGTTCCGCGATGACGCGGTCGATCAAAGAGAGCCCCTTCTGATCGACCAAGCGCGTAACGAGCGCGATTAACGGCACCTCTTTGTTGACGGGCAGGCCAAGCCGTTCCTGCAGCTTCAGCTTGTTTTGCTGTTTTTTCGGGTAGGAGTCGCGGTATCGGACCTCGAGGTTTGGATCGGCCATCGGATCGAACTCTTCGTAATCCAGCCCGTTGATAATGCCTTGCAACCGGTGATTTTGGCTGCGCAGCAGACCGTCGAGACATTCGCCGTAATAAGGCGTTTGAATCTCCTCCGCGTAGGTCGGGCTTACTGTTGTCATATAATCGGAGTAAAGCAGCCCGCCCTTCAGAAAGCTGGCTCCGCCGTGCAGCTCCAGCGCATAACCGTGCAGATGCTCGTCTCCGAGCGCGAAGTAGTCCTTGAACGCCTCCTTGTCGAAGACGCCCTGATACTTGAGGTTGTGAATCGTAATGATCGTTTTGATGTGCGCGTACGGGGGCTGGTAGCTGAAATGAGCCCGATACAAGACCGGAATCATGCCGGTCTGCCAGTCGTGGCAATGGATCAAATCCGGTATGAAGCCGATGTGCGGCATCGCGTCCAGAACAGCGCGACAGAAGAACGCGTAACGTTCGGCGTCGTCCCCGTAACCGTAGCAGCCTCTGCGGCGATAGTAATATTCGTTATCGACAAAATAAAAGACGATACCCTCGTGCACCAGCTTCAAGATGCCGCAGTACTGCTTTCTCCACCCCATCTGAAGGTCGAAGGAGGCCACTTGCTCCATCCGTTCGACGTACTTGGCCGGAATGTCTTCGTATTTGGGTAAAATGACGCGAACATCCGCACCCTGCTTGACGAGCGCTTTGGGGAGCGAGCCGATCACGTCGGCGAGTCCTCCCGTTTTGACAAAGGGGACGGCTTCAGAGGCTGCAAATAACACTTTCATGGCTTCCTACCACTCCTTTATATAGAGCGCATCCGGCCGTGCGCTCGGTTGCAAAGGCCGGACGCGCCGATTTATTAAATCACTTTGGTTTTGGAAGCGATAAACGGTGCTTGTTTGTCTCCGGTAAGCACGCGGCCGCGATTGATGAACACGTCCTTGTCGAGGATAGCGTTCTCGATGATGACGTTCTCTTCAATTTCGCAGTTTTGCAGGATAATACTGTTTTTCACGTAGGCGCCTTTGCGAATCTTCACCCCGCGGAACAAGATACTGTTCTCTACCTTCCCTTCGATCATGCATCCGTTAGCGATCAAAGCGTTACGGGCGTGGGCGTTCTCGGCATACCGTGCCGGCGGTTCGTCCTTCACCTTCGTATAAATGAGATTGCGCTGGAAGAACAACTCTCGCCACACCTTCGGGTTGAGCAGCTGCATGCTGTGCTTGTAATAGCTTTGGATCGTATTCACAATACCTGTATACCCTTGATGGTGATACGCGTAAACGCTTAGTTTATCGATATTTTTCATAATGCCGTCGCGCACGAGATGATCGTAGCCTTGCGCCAGGCAAGATTCCACCATATCGAGCAGCAGCTCCTTGCTCATGATGTACATCTCCATGGAGATGTTGTCGGTGCGCAGCCGCCCGGACTGGTCCTCCATCAGCGTGACTTTTCCGTCATCCTTGACGGCCATCCGGCGGAATTTGGCGTATTCGGTTTCTTCTGCTTTCTTATAGACAACGGTAATGTCCGCATTTTTTTCCAAATGGTAATCGAGCACTTCGTTAAAATCGATATTGCACACCATATGAGAGCGGGTGATGAGCACATATTCCTCGCGTCCGCGGTAGAAATAATCGCGATGGTTGTAAAATTGGAACAAATCGCCGCGCGCCATACCGGTCGTCTCGTGCAAAACCGCGGGAAGAATGAACAAACCGCCGCGTTTGCGGTCCAAATCCCATTCCTTGCCGGAGCCGAGATGGTCCATCAGCGACCGGAACTTGTGCTGCGTGAACACCGCAACGTTGCCTATGCCGGAATTGACCATATTGGACAAGGCAAAATCGATCATGCGATAGCGGGAGCCGAACGGTACCGATGCGACGCAGCGCGAGTAAGTCAGCTCCTCCAGTTCATCCGGTTCGTTCACCAAGTTGATTACGCCCATCAAACGTTTCATACGCCCGTCATCCTTTCACCGAGAACGAAGTGTTTTTGCCAATGTACTCGTTGCTGCCGATTAATACGATGGATTCGTCGCCTTGCCCCTCCGGACTGCCGACGACCGCACCGTCCTCGATGACCGTTCCTTCGCCAATAATCGCTTTGTGGATACTCACATTGCTGCCGATCTTCACGTTCGGCATAATAACCGAATCGCGGACAAGGCTGCCTTCGCCCACCTGAACGCCATAGAACAAAACAGAGTGATCGACTTCCCCGAACACCGCGCAGCCTTCGTTGACGAGCGAGCGTCTGACCTGTGCGGTCGGCGCGATGTACTGTCCCGGCTGGAACGGATTGACCGAGTAGAAGCGCCATTCGCGATCGTTCAGATTAAACTCGGGCTCATCCTCAAGCAAATCCATATTCGCTTCCCACAAGCTTTGAATCGTGCCGACGTCCTTCCAATACCCGTCGAACGGGTAAGCGAACATCTTCTGTTGATCCCGCAGCATCGCCGGTATCAAATCTTTGCCGAAGTCTTTGCTTGACTCCGGATCCACTTCGTCTTTGATCAAGTAAGACTTAAGCACCTGCCAGTTAAATATGTAAATGCCCATCGAAGCCAGGTTGCTCTTCGCTTCCTTCGGCTTCTCGGCGAATTCGGTAATCCGCTGCTCCGCATCGGTGCTCATGATGCCGAACCGGCTCGTTTCTTCCCATTTCACTTCAATGACGGCGATGCTTGCGTCCGCGTCCTTGCTCTTGTGGAAGTCGAGCATCAGGTCGTAATCCATCTTGTAGATGTGGTCGCCGGAAATGACGAGCACATATTCCGGGTCGTATTGATCGATGAACGGAATATTCCGGTAAATGGCATTGGCCGTTCCTTTATACCAATCCCCGCCGCTTTGCTCCATATACGGAGGCAGGACGGTTACCCCGCCGTGCTTACGGTCCAAGTCCCACGGCGTGCCGATGCCGATGTACGTATTCAGTACGAGCGGTTGATATTGCGTAAGCACGCCCACGGTATCGATTCCCGAGTTCGTGCAGTTGCTTAGCGTGAAATCGATGATGCGGTACTTGCCTCCGAAATGCACCGCCGGTTTGGCCAACTGTGTCGTCAGCACGCCCAACCGTCTTCCTTCGCCTCCTGCAAGCAGCATGGCTACACATTCTTTTTTACGCATCGGTTTGACCCCTTCCCCGCTTCGCATTCGTTGCTTTACGATTGACAATCTTGATCGGTTTGAAAATGACCGTGGCCAGCGGAGGCAGCGCTACATGCAGGCTGTCCGGATGACCATGCCACGCTAACGCTTCCGTCTTCAGCCTGCCGGGGTTCAGCTTGCCTGAACCGCCGTATTCGCCGGCATCGCTGTTGAATTGCTCGACATACTCTCCAGCGAACGGGACGCCGATTCGATATTTCGCATGGTACACCGGCGTAAAGTTGGTCACGATGACAAGCGCATCCTCCGGCTTGCGCGACTTCCGCATAAACGTCGTGACGCTTTGCGCCGCGTCGTTCGGGTCGATCCAGGCGAACCCATCGGGCGAGTGGTCGAGTTCCCACAACGCCGGCTCGCGCAAGTACAGATGATTCAAGTCGCGTACATAACGGTGCATGCTGCGATGGCTGTCATAAGCCAACATCTCCCAATCGAGATCCTCGAGATCCTTCCATTCGTCGAATTGGCCGAATTCCCCGCCCATGAACAGCAGCTTTTTGCCGGGATGGCTCATCATGTAGCCGTATAAGGCGCGAAGATTGGCAAACTTTTGCCAGTAATCCCCGGGCATTTTATTTAATAACGATTTCTTTCCGTGCACAACTTCATCATGAGACAGCGGCAGCACGTAGTTTTCGGAGAAGGCGTACATGAAGCTGAACGTCAATAAGCGATGACTCCCGCCGCGGAAGTACGAATCGGTTTCCATATACTTGAGCATGTCGTTCATCCAGCCCATGTTCCATTTGTAATTGAAGCCAAGTCCGCCTTCGTGCACCGGAGCGGTGACAAGCGGCCAGGCGGTGGAATCTTCCGCCATCATCAGCGCGTTCGGATAATAACTGAACACCGTATGATTCAGCTTCTTCAAGAATTCGATGGCATCCGGATTCTCGTCCCCGCCATGGGCGTTCTTCACCCACTGATCGCGCGGCTTGCCGAAATTAAGATAAAGCAAGCTTGCGACCGCATCCACGCGCAGCCCGTCAATATGGTACGCGTCCATCCAGAAAAGCGCATTGGAGATTAAAAAATTCACAACTTCACGTTTGGAAAAATCGAAGGTCAGCGTGCCCCATTCCGGTTTCTCGGCCAGGCCCGGATCGTTGTACTCGAAGAGCGGTCGCCCGTCGAACTGGCGAAGCCCGTGCTCGTCTTTGACGAAATGGCCCGGCACCCAGTCCATAATGACGCCGAGACCGGCGTTGTGGCAGCAGTCGACGAAATACATGAACTCGTGCGGCGTACCGAATCGGCTGGTAACCGAATAATACCCGGTAGCCTGATACCCCCAGGATCGGTCGTAAGGATGCTCGGCCAGCGGCATCAGCTCCAGATGGGTGTACCCCATATCCTTCACATACGGGACGAGCTCATCAGCCAGTTCGCGATACGTGTAATAGGCGCCGTCCGGCTTCTTTTTCCAGGTGCCCAGATGTACTTCGTAGATGTTAAGAGGAGATTCGTAGACGGAAGCGCTCTGCTTCCGGTCCTGCCACGCTTGATCCGACCAAGCGAAATCGCCCAGATCGAATACGCGCGAGGCGGTGCCCGGCTTCAGCTCGGACCAAAAAGCGTACGGATCGGCTTTATACAGGAGCGTCCCGTCGGGGGTAAGGATTTCGTACTTGTAATACTCGCCGGGTCTGACCCCGGCAATGAACGTCGACCAGACGCCCCAAGTGCTCACCTTATGCATCGGATGTCTGGTTCCGTCCCACTCATTAAAGTCGCCGACAACGCGAACTTCACTCGCGTGAGGGGCCCATACGGCAAAACGGACGCCGACGGTTCCGTCCCATTGCGTGACATGAGCGCCGAGAAGCTTGTAGCTCCGATGCAAGTTGCCTTCATGAAACAGATACAAGTCCTCCGGACCGGGGATTGCGGTGTTCAAAGTAGACATCCCCCTCAAATAAAGTATTCTGTCACTATTACACAAATACTACATGACAGCTAGAAAATCCTTTCCGTTTAGTAAAAATCTTCTAGAAATTGTTTCGAGTCCCTGCCGGATGGCGAATAGCGGGAATGGAGGAGCGGTGTTGGAGGATGGGGACGGGCTGCCCGATGGATGACGAACGGCGGGCAAACGACGAAAACCGTCATGGTTGGCGTGAAGAAACCCGTTGTTGGGTTTCGGCTGTTTTTCTTGCGATTTTTTTCGCGCAGGTACTGGCATAAACCATCCAACCTCGGTTAAAATACAGAGGTTTGGAGAGGAGGTGTCACAACAAGATGCAGCAGAACAACGAACAGAAACCGGAACTCAAACCGACCGTGATTTGGAAATGCAGGGATGCCTCCTGTAAAGCCTGGGTTCGGGAAGATTTCGCGACCGGCACTTACCCTCCTTGCCCGATTTGCCAAGGAGAGACGATTCGAAGCTATAAACATTTACCGGCGGTGGCGATTAAAAAACCCAGAAAATCAAAAAAGGTCTCCCCTTAGTTGACGGGAAGACCGGGAAGCAGCCTTATTTATTTGTTCTTCGATTTGTTGCTTGATTCCGCTACTTCGGAGTCCTGGTTGTTGCCTGGTTGGGACTTTTTACCATTGTTATTGGCGTTGTCACGAGACATACCTGTTTGCCTCCCTTCGATTCGATGATCCCCTTCAGTATTTCCTCTGCCCAAGAGGGCTATTCGAGTGGAATTGCGTCTCTCCTTCATGTAAAATAGATAGAATGGCGCAAGCTTCGCAGCGGTTGACGCATGACCTGAAACTTGCCATACATATGAGAACGCAAAGGATGGACGAAGACGCATGTATGCAGCTCAAGATTGGAAAGATTACGAAGTGATCGATACCGGAGACGGAGAAAAGCTGGAGCGCTGGGGGACGGTCGTTCTGCGCAGGCCTGACCCGCAAATCATTTGGCCTCTGATCAAAGAAACGGGCGAGTGGCGCCAAGCGGACGCGCATTATCACCGGAGCTCGAGCGGCGGCGGCCAATGGGAGTACAAGAAGCAAATTCCGGAGCGGTGGACGATCTCGTATCGCAACCTCTCTTTCCACATCAAGCCGACCGGCTTCAAACATACCGGACTGTTCCCGGAACAAGCGGTCAACTGGGCGTGGATGATGGATAAAATTCGCGGCGCAGGCCGTCCGATCCGCGTGTTGAACCTGTTCGCCTACACCGGCGGCGCCTCGGTTGCCTGCGCGGCGGCCGGAGCCGAGGTTTGCCACGTGGACGCTTCCAAGGGCGTCGTCCAGTGGGCCAAGGAAAACCTGCAGCTGTCCGGCCTCGGCGACCGCCCGGTACGCTTCATCACCGACGATGTATTCAAGTTCGTGCAGCGGGAGCAGCGCCGCGGAAGTAAATACGATGCGATCATTATGGACCCGCCTTCCTACGGACGCGGCCCGAACGGCGAAACGTGGAAACTGGAAACCAACTTGTATCCGTTCGTTGAATCTTGCATGAGCATCTTAACGGACAAGCCGTTGTTTATGCTGATCAATTCGTATACGACCGGCATCTCGGCGTCCGTGCTCAAGAATGTGCTGTCGCTATCGCTTGGACGCCGGTACGGCGGCACGATCACCTGCGGCGAGATCGGACTTCCGATTACCGCTTCCAAGCTGATGCTGCCGTGCGGCATTCTGGGACGCTGGGAGGCTTAACGAATGGCCGGTGTTCCCTCTATCCCCGTGTTATATGAAGACAATCATGTGATTGTCGTCATCAAACCGCCGAACTTGCCGACACAGGAAGACGATTCGCGGGATCCGGATTTGCTAAGCTTGATTAAAGCGGACCTGAAGGTCCGGCACCGAAAGCCGGGCAACGTGTATCTCGGTCTGGTGCAGCGGCTTGATCGTCCCGTAGGCGGAGTGATGGTGTTCGCCAAAACGTCGAAAGCCGCCTCCCGGCTATCCGATGCGGTACGGACGCGGACGATTCGCAAGCAGTATCGCGCCGTCGTGAACGGCAAACCGAAGGAACCAAGCGGAACGCTGCGCCACCATCTGCTGAAAGATTCACGCACGAATATGGTTAAGGTCGTACCGGCCGACAAGGAAGGTGCCAAAGAGGCGATTCTCGATTACCGGATCGTCGGCTCTCAAGACGGCCTGTCGCTCCTCGAGATCGAGCTGCATACCGGCCGGCCGCACCAAATTCGGGTGCAGTTCGCCGCAATCGGCTGCCCCTTGGTCGGCGACCAGCGCTACGGCGGCGCTTCGGCAGTCCCCGGCCAGCAGATCGCGCTCTGGTCGGTAAGCCTTGCGTTCGAGCACCCGGTAACGAAAGAGGCGCTGCGCTTTCATTCGCAGCCGCCGACAGCCTATCCGTGGCTGCTGTGGGAGCAACGGTAGCTCGATGTCTGCGCCGCTCCGCTCGCGGTTCTGACCCCTGAAAAATAAACACATACCTAACGAGGTATGTGTTTATTTTTATAGAATTGTTCCATCAGATTCGAGACAACATCACATTTAATGGGCTTACTTATGTATTCATCCATGCCAGCGGCTAAACATTGTTCGCGATCGCCATTCAGCGCATTGGCGGTTACGGCGATAATGTAAGGGCATCGTTCCGGCGGCAGCGATGCTTTTATCGATTTTGTGGCTTCCAGACCGCTCATCACAGGCATTTGAATGTCCATAAAAATAAGATCATAGGTCTCGCGGGCGACAGCCTGGATCGCCTCTTCGCCATTCTCAACAATGCTGGCGCGATAACCGAGACTTTCCAGAATCCTTTGCAGGACCAGCTGATTGATGACGTTGTCTTCTGCAATTAAAATGTTCAGAGGCTGTCGAACATAATTATCCTCCTCTATAGACGGATGCTGCTGCAGCGACTCCTTATCGCCTTCCGCCTTAACCATAACCGTAAATACAAAGGTTGCCCCGGGTCCATGCGTAGGCTCAATCCATATTTCCCCGCCCATCAGATCGACGAGCCTCTTGCTAATCGCCAGGCCTAACCCGGTTCCTTCCGGTTTGCGGTTCAAGAAGTGATCTATCTGGTAAAAGGGCTCAAACAACCGATGGATCTTATCTTCCGGTATGCCGATTCCGGTGTCCCTAATCATAAATTGAAGCTGCACCTGATTCCGGGCTTCCATTACTTTCTTCACGGAGATGGTGATTCCGCCGCTATACGTGAACTTGATGGCATTGCTGATCAAATTCAACAGCACTTGCCTCAGCCTGTTCGAATCTCCGATAACGGTTTGAGGAACTTGGGGATCGATGAATACAGTCGATTCCAAATTTTTTGCAAGCGCTTTTGAAAGCAGGACGTCAAGCGTCTCGGAAATATTGTCCTGCACACTAAAAGGCTCTTCCGCCAGTTCCGTCTTGCCGGCTTCAATTTTGGAGAAGTCCAGAATATCGTTGATCAGGGCTAGAAGTGTATGTCCGCATTTGCTTATGATTTCGACATACTCTTGTTGTTGAGCGTCGAGATCCGTCGTTTCTGTAAGCAGGTCTGTCATCCCGATAACACCGTTCATGGGCGTGCGGATTTCGTGACTCATCATAGCTAAAAACTCGCTCTTTGCTTTATTCGTGCTTTCCGCCGCTTCCTTTGCGATTAACAGCTTTTTCTGTTCGGTTATATCCTTGGCAATAATATAATAGCCAACGGTTTCCCGATTGATGATGATGGGGGCAATGGTTGTTATCAGCTCCACGACATGACCAGCTTTATGTTTGAATTTATCAATGTGTTTTTCTGCGAATGTATGGTTAGCGGAATCTAACAATATTCTTTCCAGATTGCGGACCCCAATGAAGGCTGCAATCTTCATGCCGATCATCTCATGAACACTATAGCCGGTCAGCTGTTCGGCCCTTACATTTGTGTTCGTGATCTTGCCGTTCAAATCAAATGAAATGACAGCATCGTGGTTATATTTTTTTAATGAGGTATATCGTTCAATGGTCTCTTGCAGTTTTAATTCGATAGTTTTACGTTCGGTAATATCCTGGATAATTCCTTTTACGATCAGGGGACGACCGTGATCATCAAATGAAACAGATACGCGAATATGCAAATATTTGGTCGAGCCGCCAGGGTTCAATTGACGAAATTCCGAGCTGAAATCATGACCTTGGAAGGCTTGTTCCATGCAAGCTGCAAACCGCTGCCGATCGTCCGGATGAATCAGAGACGCAACATCGCTTGGAAGAAGTTCATTTTTGTTCAGGCTGAATATTTCATAAGCTTGATCCGATAATGAAAGTTTATTGCAGGAGATATTCCATTCCCAGCTTCCCACCAGCGCAATGCGCTGTACCTCGGCAAGATTATCCTCGTTTCTCTTTCGTTCTGTTATATCGCGGGCAATCCCCAAAATTTTTTCGATTTGGCCGTGCTCATTCCTGATCGTTCTAAGCGTGGATTCAAACCAGATATAGCTGCCGTTTTTATGACGCACCCGGTAGATAATGACATCGTTATCGGATAGAGACATCGTCCGCAATTTTTCCAGGTCGTCAGGATGATAAAAGGCAGGGCTGCTTTTTCCAATAACCTCTTCCGGCTCGTAACCTAGTATTTCGCGAATGGAGGGGGAAATATATCGGGTTATTCCATCCGGCGTGTTGTACGATATAATGTCTAATGCATGTTTCGTTATCAGATTGTACAATTCCTCTGTTGCAAGCAATTTCTGTTCGGCAGCTTTTTTCTCAGTAATGTCAATAATATGGGAAATGAAATAGAGGGGAGTTCCATGCGGTTCTTCGCGAACAAGCGAAACATGCAGGGACGTCCAGAGCTCGCTGCCGTTTTTTTGGACATACCGCTTTTCCATTTCGCGATTGGATGAGCCCCCGTCCAGCAGCTCATCGATGAAATCGTCCGTCCTTTGCAAATCATCCGGGTGGGTGATGTCCCTAATGGTAAGCTCAAGCAATTCTTTTTCCGAATAACCCATAATTTTGCATAAAGCGGGATTCACCTTAATCCATGTTCCATCCATGGACACCAAGGCGATGCCGATTGGAGCAAAGGTGTATGCTTGCTCAAAATAAGTATGGTGATCGAGTTGTATGTTCCGCATACAAAGATCCTCCCGTTCAAATGTAGTACGTTATATTCAGGCCCAATACGAAGTAGACCTCCTCGCCATGTCGGCACGGGAGGTCTACTTCGTATTCGGCATTCGTATATATACAAGGGCACAACTGTTAGGCGTTCGCCACTTTACCGAGCAAATACACGAGCAGTTGCTGATTATGCGATGAAATCCGGCTTAAATATTGCTGCAGAAACTGTTCGCGGACTTGCACGCCGCGTTCACACTCCGTCCGTCCGTGCTCCGTTAAGATTACCCAAACAATGCGCCGGTCTTTCTCGTCCCGCTCGCGGGCGATCAAGCCGCTCTTCTCCATCCGATCCAGTAGCGTTGTAATCGCCGCAGGCGTCGTGGCCAAATAATCGATAAAATCGGACGGCTTCATCTTCGTCTTACCGGCGACCTGCAGCAGCTCGAGCACGGTTAATTGACCTTCTGTCAGCGAAGGCGCCAGCTCTGTTTCCATATGCGTGCGGAGGTCTTTGGACAATTTCCACCATAGTTTGGCGAATTCTTGAGTTATCACTACCATCACTCCCGAGAATCCTATCGTTTTCCTTATTATAACATCTCTTCCTGTCCAATAAAAGGTTAATCACCTAAATATTTTATGACATGAAACGATAAATTCGGGTACCATTTGACGGGCTTCAACATATCATGCAGCAGAGGGCGATCGCCCATAGGGGCAGCTTGTCAATCCTTGTAGCAAGGAGGAACATTATGGAGGACTGGAAAACAAAAATCGGAGAAATCGCTTTGCATAAAGGCATCATTAAAGACCCACACTGGCTGGATCGCTTGGACGATCCGATGCCGGTGTGGGCCGTGTTGGAGCTGATGCTTGAATTGTTGGAACGGGTTGAACCGACGTACTCGAGTTACGATTAATCCGTCACGTAATTTTTAGCAGATCGACGATCCAATCTTTCTTGTCCAGCGCGATCATCTGCTTCCCTGACGACTTTCGCTCATCGATCGGCGTTTGCTCCGTGGAGAAAGTCGCTTTCTCCCCCGAGTTTAGAATAGCGGTCAAGTCGAACGGTTCTTTTACTGTAAACGCGCCGAGCAGCATGGAACCGTTCGGTTTCACACGCTTGCCTTCTTTGAACTCGAAGGTGAGAATCCCCTTGCCCCCGCGTCCTTGAACCGGATAATCGGCGACGAGCGAGCGTTTGGCGTACGCAAGCTCTGTCACAACCACCACTTCGCCTTCATCGCCTTCCACCAAATCGGCCGCAACCACTTCGTCGTCTTCCTTCAACGCGATGCCGCGAACGCCCGCAGCCGCCCGGCCCATCGGGTTTACTTCCTCTTCTTTGAAGCGAATGGCCATTCCCTGCTTCGTAATCAGCAGGACGTCCTTCGTTCCCGTACTGAGCAGCACGTTCAACAGCCCGTCCTGTTCGCCGACCTTGCACGCCACGATTCCGCTCGAGCGGTTGGTCGCGTAATCCTTTAATTCCGTACGTTTGACCTGGCCTTTGCGCGTAAAGAACAGCAGCGACTTCCCGGGCTCGTCGAAATCTTTCAACGGAATCACGTTCACGATTCGGTCGTCCTTCGGGATCGGAATGACGTTGACGATCGCCGTTCCGTTTTCCTTCCATTTGTACTCCGGAATCTGATGGACGGGAAGCAGGAAGTACTGCCCTCTTTGCGTGAAAATGAGCAGATTTTCCAGCGTGTTCACGTCGAACAAATGCCGGAGATAATCGCCTTCCTTCAAGCCCGTCTTATCGATCTCGCCGCCCGAGCGGATAAACGAAAGCTTGCCCGTCCGTTTAATATACCCGTCTCTGGACAGCGTAACGAACACGTCTTCCGCCGTTACCATGACTTCGAGATTGACCTTCAGCTCTTCAACCTCGTCCTGAATGACCGAACGCCGGTCGATGCCGTATTTATCGCGAATTTGCGAGAGTTCGTCCTTGATAACGCCCAGCAGCTTTTTCTCGCTGCCCAGAATGCTCTGCAGGTAAGCGATCGTCTTCTGAACTTCCTTCAGCTCTTTCTCAAGCGAATGGATCTCCAGATTTGTCAATCGGTACAGCTGCAGCGTAAGAATGGCGTCCGCTTGCCGCTCGGTGAAACCGAACATCCAGACCAAGTTGTTCTGCGCGTCTTGGCGGTTCTTGGAAGCCTTGATCGCGGCAATCACTTCGTCCAGTATATTCAATGCTTTCACGAGGCCTTCCAGCACGTGCCCGCGGTCCTCGGCCTTCTCCAGCTCATACTTGGTGCGGTGGGTAACAACTTCCTTCTGATGCTCGATATACGCCTGGAGCATATCCAGCAAACCGAGCTGCTTCGGCGTTTTGTTCACGATCGCGACCATGTTGAAGTTATACGTGATCTGCAGATCCGTTTTCTTCAGCAAATACGCCAAAATCCCCTGCGCATCGGCATCCTTCTTCAGCTCCACGACGATTTTCATGCCTTCGCGGCCGCTTTCATCGCGCACCTCGGCGATGCCCTCGATCTTTTTCTCCAGCCGTATATTTTCCATCGCGGTCACGAGCCGGGACTTCACCACTTGATACGGAATCTCCGTAATGATGATTTGCTGCTTGCCGCCGCGCAGCTCCTCGATCGCTGTCTTTGCCCGCACATAAATGCGGCCGCGGCCCGTACGGTACGCTTCGCGTATGCCTTCCGAGCCCATAATGATGCCTCCGGTCGGAAAGTCCGGACCTTGGACGAACATCATAAGCTCCTCCAGCGTACTGTCCGGGCGGTCGATCAGCGAGATGCAGCCGTTAATGACTTCCCTCAGGTTATGCGTCGGAATTTCCGTGGCGAAGCCCGAGGAAATACCGCTGACGCCGTTAACAAGCAAATTCGGATAACGCGAAGGCAGCACGACCGGCTCCTTCGTCGTGTTGTCGAAATTGTCTTTGAACAGCACGGTCCGCTTATCGATGTCCCGCAGCAGCTCCATGGCGATCTGCGACAGCCGGGCTTCCGTATACCGCATCGCGGCCGCCGGGTCGTCGTCCATCGAGCCCCAGTTGCCGTGGCCGTCTACGAGCACATGCCCCATCTTCCAAGGCTGTGCCATCCGCACCATCCCGTCGTAAATGGACGAGTCGCCGTGCGGATGATAGTTGCCCATCACATCCCCGACCGTCTTGGCGGACTTGCGGTATGTCTTATCCGGCGTGTTGCCGGCATCGTACATCGCATATAAAATCCGCCGCTGCACCGGTTTCAGGCCGTCGCGTACGTCGGGTATGGCGCGGTCTTGAATAATATATTTGGAATACCGGCCGAAGCGGTCGCCGACAACCTCTTCGAGAAAGGCCGGCAAAAAGTTCTCAAGTATGCTCAACTTGCTGCCCCCCGTTTATTCTTCATATTCCGTGAAGTCGACGTTCTCGATAATCCAGCGTTTGCGCGGATCGACCTTGTCGCCCATGAGCGTAGACACCCGTCTCTCGGCTTTGGCCGCATCCTCGATCTGCACCTGAAGAAGCGTGCGCGTCGCCGGATCCATCGTCGTTTCCCACAGCTGATCCGGGTTCATCTCGCCGAGTCCTTTATACCGCTGAAGCTCAACGCTCTTGCCGAGCTCCTTCATGAGCGCTTGCAGCTGCTCGTCCGTCCAGGCGTAACGCACTTCGCTGGATTTACCCGATTTCTTGGTCACTTTGAACAGCGGAGGCTGGGCAATATACACCTTGCCGGCGTCGATCAACGGCTTCATGTAACGGTAGAAAAACGTAAGCAGCAGCACTTGAATGTGCGCGCCGTCGGTGTCGGCGTCGGTCATGATGATGATTTTGGCATAATTGCTTTCGGAAACTTCGAATTCCGGTCCGACACCCGCGCCGATAGCGGCGATAATCGCCTTGTACTCGTCGTTCTTCATGATGTCGGCCAGCTTCGCCTTCTCGGGATTCATCGGCTTGCCCTTGAGCGGCAAAATCGCCTGATGCTTCGAATCGCGTCCTTGCTTGGCCGAACCGCCTGCCGAATCCCCTTCGACGATAAACAGCTCGTTGCGGGTATAATCTTTGGACTGCGCGGGCGTCAGCTTGCCGCCGAGGTTCGAGCTCTCGCTCTTGCCCTTCCTGCCGCTGCGCACTTCCTCCCGCGCCTTACGGGCCGCCTCGCGCGCACGGGCCGACTGGATCGCCTTCTTCATGATCATTTGCGCGACCTGCGGGTTTTCCTCGAGAAACACAGCCATCTTATCGGACACGACCGCGTCGACCGCGCTTCGCGCCGAGGCGCTGCCGAGCTGATCTTTCGTCTGTCCGACGAATTCGACCTCGCCCATCTTGATGTTGATGACTGCCATCAGTCCCTCGCGCAAATCCTGACCGTCGAGATTTTTCTCCTTCTCCTTGAGCAGTCCGGCTTTCCGCGCGTAATCGTTCATAACGCGCGTATACGCCGTCTTGAATCCGGTTTCGTGAGTACCCCCGCCGCGCGTCGGAATCGAGTTGACGAACGAAGCGAGCGTCTCCGTGTAGCCGTCGTTGTACTGCAGCGCTACTTCGACCTCGATCTCGTCGCGTTCCCCCATAAAATGAATGACGTCATGCAGCACGTTCTTCTCTTCGTTCAAAAACTGGACGAACTGACTCGCGCCGCCCTCGTATTGAAATACGTCCTCTTTATTGTTGCGCAGGTCGTTCACCGTTACTTTCAGACCCGAGTTCAGGAACGCGATCTCCTGCAAACGTTCAGATAACGTATCGTAATTGATCGTCGTGCCGCCCTGAAATACCCGCTTATCGGGCTTGAACGTCACTTTCGTGCCGGTTTTGCGCGTATTGCCGATCACTTCAAGACCGGTTACGGGCTCGCCGACATGCTCTTTCCCGGTATCGTCAACCCAATATTCAAACCGCTGGCGGTGCACTTTGCCCTCGCGGTAAATTTCCACTTCGAGCCATTCGGACAGCGCGTTCGTCACGGATGCGCCGACGCCGTGCAAGCCGCCGGATTTCTTGTATCCGCCGCCGCCGAATTTACCGCCCGCATGCAAAATTGTAAACACCACCTGCGGTGTCGGAATGCCCGTTTTGTGCATACCGGTCGGGATGCCTCGGCCGTTATCCTGCACCGTCACCGATTGGTCCTTATGTATGATCACATCGATTTGCGAGCAGTGCTTGGCCAAGTGCTCGTCCACCGCGTTATCCACGATCTCCCAGATCAGATGATGCAGACCGGACGTCGTGGTGCTGCCGATATACATCCCCGGGCGCTTGCGCACCGCAACGAGTCCTTCGAGCACCTGAATATCGTCCGCCCCGTAATCCGCAGGCGCCGCCGTTGTATTTCCAAACAAATCGAGTTGTTCCGTCATCGCAGCCTCCCAAACAACACAGCACGAGAAATCAAAGTTTCGCTGAGTTTTCATTAGCCGAAGGTGACGAACTTGGACCGCTTGTCCATTTCTGCCAAATCGTCCAAGTATGCTTTCAGCTAACATGCATTATAACATTTGAACGGATTAGTTCAACACATCTTTTTTCGTGAAAACGGCAAATGATACGAGGATCGACAACGCGACCCAGACACTGAGCACCGTTAACGAAAACGGCAGGTCCATCCCTTTGATGGGTGGAAGACCGCCGGTCAAGTAATCCGTCAGGTCAAGATTGACCATAAATAAATATTTCGCCGTCTCCCACGAGGAGACCATGCTTGTCAAGATCGTGCCGGAAATTAGCACCGCCAGCATGATGCCCATACCCGCCGCCGTGCTGCGGACGAGCACGGAAATCATCATCGTCATGATCGCCACGGCAACGGCCGCAAACCAGACGAGCCCCAGCTCAAGCAGCAGGTAAAACCACTGCTCCACCACGCGAACGCGGGAGAAATCGACGTCCGTTCCCGTCACCGAGAAGCCGAGCAGCCGCGGCATATCCCATCCCCCGTAACCGAAGAAGAGCCCCGAGATCAAGTAGCTGAGCAGCGCTGTGGCCACGACGACGACGGAAGTGAACAAGATGAGCGTGATCAGCTTGCTGAGAAGCACCCGCCACCTGGGCACCGGCCGCGTCAGCAGCAGCTTGATCGTCCCGTTCGTATGCTCGCCGGAGACGATATCGGCGGCGATGACCATGACCATCAGCGGAATAAACAAGCCGACGGCGTTCTGAACGAACGTTACTGTAAAGGTTACCCCGTTCGGCGAAGCGGGATTCACATCTTTATCCAAATAGTATTGGGCAAGCTTCACTTCAACCTGCAAACGCTGCTTCCACTCCTCCGGAAGTCTTGCGCTGCCGAGCCTTTGCGTGTAATCGCGCACCTTCTGACGCTGCTCCACGCGCCAGTCGGTCGTGCCGAACTGCTTCTGATTGTTTTGCGCCACTTTCATCTGGGCGTAGGTGAACATCGGAATGATCGCCGCGAGGATGAGCAGCACGACGAGCAGCCGTTTCTTTTTGACCATCTTGATGCTTTCGTTCATCACAAGCCCGTACAAGCTAGCCAATGCGCTCACCCTCCGTCACTTTCAAGAATAAATCTTCCAGCGTCGGAAGCTTGATTTCGATGCCGTGCAGCTCAACCCCCGCTTCAATCAGACGCTTGGACAACAGCGGGATATCGTCCGGGTTCATCTGCATGGCGATCCTCGCCGGCTGCTCGTCCGAACCCGCATCTGCGCTCAGATCCGGCGTGTCCGTACCCGCGCCGTGCGGCTCCAGCACCTGCAGCGCCTTGCCGGCCGGCCGCACGCTCCAGACGACCCTGCTCGCCGATTCGTCGACGAGCGAAGACACTTCGCCAACCTGCAGCACCTCGCCGTGGCTTATAATCGCAACGCGGTCGCACAGCTGCTGAATTTCGCTCAGCAGGTGGCTCGACACGAACACGCTTAGTCCCGTCCGGGCGAGGCGGCGAATAAATTCGCGCAGCTCCTTGATGCCTTGCGGATCGAGACCGTTCGTCGGCTCGTCCAGGATGAGCAGCTTCGGATCGTTCAACAGCGCCTGCGCAATACCGAGCCGCTGCCGCATGCCGAGCGAGTATGTCTTCACCTTGTCGCGGATGCGCGCGTCCATGCCGACGATCTCCACTACCTCGCGGATGCGCTTCTCCGTCACCCCGGGAAGCATGCGGGCGAAATGCTCCAGGTTCTCCCAACCGCTTAAATACGGGTACAGCTCCGGATTTTCGACGATACAGCCGACGTACTGCAGCGCTTCCTCGTGCTGCTTGAGCACGTTGTACCCGCAGATATGAATCTCGCCTGCCGTCGGCTTGATTAAACCGACCAGCATCCGGATCGTCGTCGTTTTACCGGACCCGTTCGGGCCCAAGAAACCGAAGATTTCACCGGCACGAACATCGAACGAAATGCCTTTGATAATAAGCTTGTTCCCGATCTTCTTCTTAACCCCTTCCACCGACAAGACGATGTCGGCGTCCCCGCCCTTGCTCGTCCGCTCCGCCATGACCCTCTCTCCCCCGTTTACTGTAAAATGTCCGCGATCCTCTCTGCAATACGCTCATAGCCTTGCTGGTTCGGATGAAAATGATCGGTGTATAAATATTTCGAGCCCTGCAGCTCGAACAAATCGTACGTCGGAACGACCGTTACATTCGGGTAACGGCTTGCGATTTCGAAAGCGGCCGTATTCCAGCGCTGGATGATCGGAGCGCCGGCACGGTCTTTATCGATGTCGAGAAAAGGATGGTACAGCCCGACGTACAAGACGCGCGCATTCGGATTCGCCTTGCTCACCCGGTCGATGATCTGCTCCAGCCGCTGGAGCGCCTCCGGCATCCGCGTGAGTGCCGCTTGCGGGTTGAACGCTTCACCCAGCTGAACGTCGGAGCCTGACGGGACGGGCGCTGCAGTCCGGCCGTCCGTTCCTTCGCCGGGGTTCGCTTCATCAGGCTTGGACGCTTGGCCGGCTTGGCCGTTCGGCGCGTTGAAGATGCCTTCGCCGCCTTGAAATAAATCGTTCCCGCCGATCGTGAGCAGAACGAGATCCGATTCCGAGATCGACCTCGCGATGTCCTTCTTGGCCTCCCAATCCTTCAACAAATCGGTCGTGCGGAACCCCGGAATCGCAAAATTGTTATAAACGTACACCGGTTTGCCGAGTCGCTGCTCCAGCTTGTCCCGTACGCTGCGCACATACCCTTTGCCCGTAATATCCCCCGTACCGGCGGTTAACGAGTCGCCGAGCGCTGCGATCCTTATCTGCGTTTTCGCTTCCCAGGCTTGACCGGATTGTGGTTCGGATGGCGCCGCCGCCCCTTCATTTGCAGCGGGTGCAGGTACGGTACCGACAAAACCGGTGCCTACCCCTGAAGCCGCTTGCGGGAATATGATTTGATTGACGGCATACGCAAAGCCGGCAGCGCATACCGCTGTGGACAGAAGCGCCCCGAAGCCGACGGAACGCCATAACCAGCGTGTAGAGCTCATGCTTCTCCCCCGATCCCATGTCTAATTTTGTCACAGCATCCACTATACTTTTTAGAGTAGCCGTTCATTGACCGATTTGCAAATGTACGGACTTATGCCTATGCTGTATACTACTTGTATAAGGTGCGGACAGAGAAAGTCAGGCAGAAATATAGGATGGTGTATAGGGCCGGAGTGAACTAACATGCCCAAGGGGGATTTATAGCGGCGGAGGTCCTGCGGGTCAACTCAAATATTTCATCGGGTTTTGCTGGGAACCGTTCTTAATAATTTCAAAGTGCAGATGGACGCCCGTTGAATTTCCGGTGCTTCCCATCACGCCGATTTTTTCGCCTTTGGTGACGAATTCGTCCTTCTTGACTTCGATTTTGCTTAAATGTCCGTAAAGCGTCTCATACCCGTTCCCATGGTCGATCACAATGCAATTGCCATATCCGCTCTTCCAACCGGCATAAACGACCTTGCCGCTGTCGGACGCCATAATCCCCCGCTGCTCGGACACAAAATCGGTGCCGTTGTGCGACTTGCCCCAGCGCAGCCCGAATTGGCTCGTCACTTCGCCCCGCAGTACGGGCATGGCGAACTTGCCGGACCCGGCGCCGGCAATCACTTTCGTACCTTGTTTGACGACGGTTTGCACCGGCGCTTCCAACAACTCCTCGCCTACGGTCGATTGTTCCGTAAACCGCCCGTTCACATGGATCGATTGAACCGTCACCTTCTTAAGCCCGGGCTTGCCTTGCGATACAATTTGAATGACGCCGGCCCTCAGGCTGTCATCCTTCTCATAAACGACGCCGCTGGGCACCTTCCTCTGTTCGGTGCGCAGCTCGGTCGTTTTGACCGTAAGCAGCGGCTGTTTCACCGTAATCGCAAGCTTCTGCCCGACGCGGATCAAATCGCGTTTAATTTCCGGATTGTTCGCCCGAAGCGTCTCGAGCGGGATCGCAAACTTCTGGGCGATTAAGGACAAGCAGTCGCCGCGCTCCACCGTATACGTTTGCGCTTCGTAGGCCCCCGATAATATGCGCTCCTTCACTACGTCGGAAGCCTCGACCTTCCCGGGCTTGACGAGCGTCTCGTTGATGCTGACGTCTTGGACGAACGTACCGGTTGTCCGCGCTTCGGCTGCGGCAACTGCGGAATCCGGGGAGGATCCGACGAATTCGGCGGATAACGCCCGCACTCTTTTGTTCTTCCCGTCCGGGGACGGCAGGAATGGAGCTTTAATCTGCTCCAGCAGCTCGGCGGCCGCAGCTACATCTTTCACAACCCCGACCGATTTGCCGTCAATGCGGATTTCCGCAGCAAAGAAATAAAACACGATTCTGTCTTTCAGCGCGGCAATAACGGCTTCGTTATCGATAACGCCGTGAAACGTTTCGTTGCCCACGAAATGAAGCCTCTCCATATTCGAGGTTACCCGTAAATTCGGCTGTTGGCGTTCCATTTCCTCGTAACGTTCGTTCTTCCACCTTTTCACCACATCGGGATCCGAGACGGTTCCCATCAGCTGTTCGTCCAGAAACACATCATAGCGCGGAATGGTTTGCGCCTTGATAAACCACCGGCCTGACAGCACAACGGTGACAATGACAGCAAAGGCCGTGACCCATTGAATCGTTCCTAACGTACGCTTCCACAGACGTGTCGAGTTCTTCAACGTCTCTACCTCCCTGAAATTTACGTTCTTCGCGCTCCCGGGCGGGTGTGCTCCGCATCCCCACATGTATATGAGACCTTGCGTCGAAAAAGACAAAAAAATACCCCCGACTTCGCCGTAAGGCTAGAAATCGGAGGTTTGGACGGCCCGCCACCCGGATTAGCTCGGCGGCAAATACTGCAGCAGGCGGCTATGCTTTTCTTTCAACGCTTCCAAGTCAAGCTTCATGTCGAGCGCCTCAAGCAGCCCTTCGGCCTGCTCTTCAAGCGCCGTGCGCCATTGCCCCGCCAGCTCGGCGATGACGCTGCGCAATTGATCGGCGTAAGCCTCCTCCAGCCGGGCGGCTTGCGCTTCCGTAAAGCGGCGCATCGGATCGTTCAGCTTCGCTTCCAGCTCCTTGCGCAGCTGTGACTTGCCCTCTCCTTCGAAAAACTGCTTCGCATTCTTGAAGAAGGACGCCAACCACTTCGTCTGCACCTCGTCCGCCAGCAGCGTGTCCGTCAACTCCGGCGTACGCAGCTTGAACGGCGGCACATCGGCAGGCTCGAATGAAGGAATTTCCGTACGTATCGTCTCCGTCCACGAGTCAGCCGCCTGCTTCGCCATCCGGTTGATTTTGTTCTCGATACGCAGCGTCGTGGCCAAAATCTCTTGGGACAAATCGAAGGAGATCATCCGGCGCAGGTCTTCCCAAGCCGATTGCAGCACCACTTTGGCGTCGCGCGGGTCTTCACGGAACAGCGAAGGGTTAAACGCCACGTTGAACAATTCGCCGAAACGGTATGAAGATCGCTGCTTGACGTAATACAGCAGCTCCTCGATTTCCTTGCCGAGCTCCCGGACGTCAGCCTTATCGGCGTCCTGCTCCAGCCGGGCGGCGCTCGTTCGCAGGGCGCTGCGCAGTTCTTCCGCCTGCTTGGCCCGGTCGGCCGCATCGCTCTTCGCGCTGTTGATCCAGCGCTGCAGCGTGTCCGCCGCGCGGCGGATGTCCGCTTCGCCGGCTCTGACCGCGATGTCGGTCAGTTCCCCGAAGGTGAAGCGGACGAAGTCCCGCTCGAAGCGAACGATGCCCGATTGCTCCGTCGTCTGCGGATCGCCGTTCTGCTTGCCTTCCAGGGCGTAATAACTGGAGAGCGGATAAATGCGCGGATGGCGAATGCCGTGCTGAAGCAAATTGCTTTCGACATGACCGACGACACCTTCCAGCTCCTCCGCGGAGGAAGCGAGGTCGGCGGCGTTGACGATGAAAAACATTTTATCCAGTTCGAAGCTGTCCTTGACCCGGCCGAGCTGCAGCAGAAATTGCTTGTCGGCGTGGGAGAACGCATGGTTGTAATACGTGACGAACAGAATCGCGTCCGCGTTCTTGATATAGTCGAAGGCGACGCCGGTATGACGTGCGTTGATCGAGTCCGCTCCCGGCGTATCGACCAGCACGACGCCCTGCTCCGTCAACGGGTTCGTATAATATAATTCGATGAGTTCGACAAAGCACGATTTGGATTCGTCCGCGGCGTAACCGCCGAATTCATCCGATGTGATGCGCAGCTCCTGCCCGAGGAAATCGCTCATGCCGCTCCAGCCCTGCTGAACGGCACGGAGAAACGCATAATGCGGCTTGCCCTTGCCCGGAATCCGGTCGGCCTTCAACCCGCCGATCGCCTGCAGCGCCTGCTCGATCGTAACGGCCTTCTCGCCAAGCACCTCGAGCGAGTACAACACGTCGGCGATCAGCCGGTCGCGGCTCTTCATGCGCACTTTGGCCGTTCCGTGCGGCCAGCCCGCTTCCGGATCGGGCGGCATGATTTTGTTGATCGCCGCCGTCGTCGGATTCGGCGAAACGGGCAGCACCCGTTCGCCGATCAACGCGTTGGCGAACGACGATTTGCCTGCGCTGAAAGCCCCGAACAGCGCGATCGTGAAGCGGTTGCCGGCAAGCCGCTCCGCCTTCTCCAGCAGCGAACGGCGCAGCGACTG
>NZ_VIDW01000022.1:0-94110 GCF_006519665.1 Paenibacillus sp. tmac-D7
CCTAGCAGGCTGCTGAAATTCGCTCTGCGTTGGCGCAGTTGCTTGCTGTGGGTCTGATTTTTTTACAGACTGGCTGTCGTGCGGTGGGATTTTGGCCGATTGAGGCGGGTTTTCTGGCCATATCGGCTTATTGATCTCCCTCAAGACACACTTCGCCCGTCGATCCGATCAATTTGGGAAGGCGGATGATGTTGTACGCGACAAGGGCGAAGGTGAAGGCGGCCTTCACCTTGTCCAGTCCGCGCAGCTTGAGCTGCGCCAGCCCGGCCGTCGTCTTGACCCAGCCGAAGACTTCCTCGATCCGCTTGCGGCAGCGCAGGCTGATCGCATAGCCGGCACTTTGCGCCACCTCTGGCGGCACCGCCGTCTTGCGCACCTTGCCCGTCTTGCTCACCGTCCCATTGATCGCCACATGCGGCACGATCTTGCGAGCCTTCAACTCCTCGACGAAGGCTTCCGCGTCGTAGCCCTTGTCGGCGCCCAGCGTCGCCCCTTCGCCAAGGCCCTCGCTCAGTGCGCTCGCCGCATCCCGCTCGCCCGTGCCGGTCGCATGCGTCACCGCGCCGTCGACCACAAGCCCGTTGCGGTTCTCCATCAGTGCGTGCCCCAGATAGGCTAAGCGGCTCTCCTGGCCATTGCCCTTGCGGTACAGACGCGCATCCGGGTCCGTCGTCGAGGCATGCGTCTTGTTCGAGCGCTTCTCCTTGCGAAAGTTGCGCTCGCCGTTGCGGCCATCCTCCGGCGGCTCATCCGAACCGTCCTTGGCCCGGAAGCTCTTCATCGAGGCAAACGCCTTCAGCATCGTGCCGTCGACCGAAAAATGCTCCGCACTCAACAGCCGCTTGACCGCAGGCTGCGAAAGCAACGCCGACAGGAAACCCTGGGCAACCTCCGTCGTCAGCAGCCGGTCCCGGTTCTTCGAAAACGACGAGGCATCCCAGACCGCATCGTCGATGCCAAGCCCGACGAACCAGCGGAACAACAGGTCGAACTCCAGCCGTTCCATCAGTTGACGCTCCGAGCGGATCGAATAGAGCATCTGCAGCAGCACCGCCCGCAGCATCCGCTCCGGCGCAATCGACGGCCGACCGGTGTTGGCATACAGCGCTGCAAACGATCCATCCAACGCCACAAACGAGGTGTTCACAAGTTCGCGCATCGCCCGAAGCGGATGCCGGGCCGGAACCCGTGCCTCAAGGTCGACATACGAAAACAGCGACCCCGTCCGATCATCCCCGCCGCGCATCCAAATTCCCTCGAAATCACTTGCAAGATGGAATCATGTGTCCAGCCCAAAAGCCAGTGGGTTTTTCAGCAGCCTGTTAAACCGTAAGGACCGGTCTTGCCGACCGGCTCCACAACGAACATGCGATCATCGGCCGGGCCAGCTGTCAGGCTGCCCAACGGAGACGAAACTTCCACGATCTCGGGCTTGGACCGAGCATCTTCAAATGGAGGCTGTACAAAAAGCCTGAACCGGGTGCACATCGGCTCCCCCTCAAAAGACTTTTATGATTGCCAGTTTAAGTTGACGATCTACGCTCGCAAGAATTTTAGCAAGTAATAAAATAGAATTAGAAACTGGCCTGCCGAAATGGACCGGGCGTTATTCTGGCATCTCAATCAACCTAAAATAGCGCGGGTGACTGCGAATGGAATCGAGGTCGGAATCGTTCTTGAACCACAGCCGCATCTCGATGCCGACCTGAGGCATCCAGACCTCGAGCAAGTCTATGGCTCGCTCAATCTCGCCAAGCAGTGCATAAGTGCAGGCGGCATTGTACTGAATGTTGATATCATCGGGATCCGTGGCCAGAGAGCGGGCCAACCACTCCAGAGCCTGATCGCGGACACCGAGAAAGGCGAGCACCGTCGCCCCAAGACAGGCAACATTGGCATTCTCCGGATGTCGCCGCAGTTCTTCCTCCGCCTTTTTCAACGCGATCCGAGCATAGCTACTGGCCTTGTCTGTTTGCCCGAGCGAACGAAGGACGTTCACAAGCATGATCGGCGCACCATAATCGGCAGGCTTGATTTCCATCGCACGCTGAAAGTGTGTCGCAGCGAGTTTGAATTGACCTTCGGTGACGCAAAATTCGGCATAGTAGCGATTTGCCTCGTGGCAATCGGCGTCGAGCAACAAAGCCTGTTCGAACGCAGAAACCGCCTCGGTGCGATTGCCGGCTACTGCCAACGCAAATCCCTTGGCCGCATGGGCCTCCGCCAGGTTGGGATCGATAACGAGTGCCATCGTCGTATTCGCGAGAATGTCCTCCACCGGAATCTCGGCGCCGAACTGAGACCGCAGACGCGCATCGCAAACCGCGATGCCCGCATAGGCGCGGGCATAATTCGGATCCAGTTCGATGGCTCGGGCGAAGCTCTGCCTGGCCATCAGATGGTTTGAGCGCGAGGCAATATGGTAGTATTCGCGCCCCCTGAGGAAGTGCGTATAAGCTTCGACGCTCTCTGTCGGCGCCTGCTCGATTGCCTGCTTTTCCTCCGGCAGCAGCTTGACCTTGAGTTGCTCGACAATTGCCTTGGTGATGTCGTCCTGCACTTCGAAGATATCGGTGAGGTCGCGGTCGTAACGCGCCGCCCAGAGGTGGCCGTCGCTGGCTGCGTCGATCAATTCGGCATTGATCCTCACATGGTTGCCGGCCTTGCGGACGCTGCCCTCCACGACATAGGCAACCCCGAGTTCCCGGGCGATGCGCTGCAGGTTCTCGCTCCGGCCTTTCCATGTGAAGACAGTGTTGCGGCTTAGGACAAACAGGCCCGAAACATTCGATAGATCAGTGATAATGTCCTCGGTGATGCCGTCGCTGAAAAACTCCTGGGCGGGATCGTCGCTGATGTTGGCAAATGGCAGGATTGCCACGGATGGCTTGTTGACGGGTGCCTGCGTGTGGCCGTTTGCCGCAAGCGGCACCCCTTCACCGGAGGCGATATTGCCCCAATCGGCAAAATAGACGTGCACCGGACGAGAGATATTCTTGACGGTCTTTTCGCCCTGGTCTGCGAAATCGAGGCCGAGTTTGTTTCCGACTTCGTGGCGCACCGCCGCCGAACAGGCAATGCCGCCAGGAGCTGCAAGGGCTTGCAGCCGGACCGCCACATTAATGCCGTCCCCATGAAAGTCATCCGCGTCGAAGACGATGTCGCCCAAATTCAAGCCTATTCGAAACGCAAAGTGCCTGTCGGCTGGAATCCCCATGTTGCGCTCCAGCATGCCACGCTGGATATCGACTGCGCATCGGGCGGCACTGAGCACGCTGCCGAACTCGACTAGGAAGCCGTCACCCATCACCTTGATGATACGCCCGTCGTGGGTCGTGACAGCCGGTTCGAAGAGCTCGCGGCGATGCTGGCGAAGGGCATTGAGCGTCTCCTCTTCGTTTGCCTCCAGGAGACGGCTGTATCCCACCACATCGGCAGCCAGAATAGCCGTCAATCGACGCTCGACAAGCTCTGCACACATGCCCGTCTCCCCAACGTGCTGGTGGCAATACTGTTCAACTCGAGAAGCTAGCCGGTAATGTTGCCGGACGATCGTATTACTGACAACTAAAATCTCCCTCTCGGCTGTAAGAACTCCCGGAGAGCTTCTATGTCGCGGATTACGGCAGCGAGAAGTTGCGCACGGCGCTTCGGCCCGGCGTTTCTGTACGGGATGCCCGAACCGGTTACGCCTTCGTCAACTCTTCGGAGGGGCAACGCTCTCCCGCAGGATAAGTCTGCTGCGGATGACGGTGGGCGCAGAAGCAGGGGTTTGGCTTTGGCCAAGGGCGTCGAGCAGCAGATCCACTGCCGCGCGGCCCATCTCTTCCACCGGCTGCTCAATCGTCGAGAGCGGCGGCGAGGAGAATTCGCAGACCGGCGAACCGTCGAAGGAGACGACGGACAGATCATCGGGAATGCTCAAGCCTGTGCGCTTGATGCAACTGACAAATGAAATGGCCATGTCATCGCTGGTGGCGATGACCGCCGTTGGTTTCTCATCCAATCCAGCGAAATCGTCCGCCGCCTGCACGCCGATGTCGAAACCATGCTGATAGTCGAGACGACCGCCCGAGCGACGCACGGCCTCCTTCGACAGGCCGGCTGCCTCAAGCGCCTCGAGCACGCCGCCATAGCGCTCGACGTCATGGTAATTGCCTTCAGGTCCCGCAAGGTAGAAGAACCGGCGATGGCCCAGCCGGATCAGCTCGGCCGTCACGTCGCGCACAGCCTCACGGTCGTTTGTCACGACGCTCTGCAGGCCCGCATCGCTCATGTCGAGCAGCATCGAAACGATCGGCAGGCCGGAACTTGCCAGCGAGCGCCCATCGACCTCCGGAAGCTTCGACGACAGGATGATGGCCCCGCGCACGCTGCCGCCGAAGGCGAGGTCGAGAATGTGCCGCTCCGAAATCTCGTCGCGATCAAGGTTGGCGATCATCAAATTGTAACCGCCCTGGATCAGCGACTTGTTGATGCTCTGCAGGACCTGCGGAATGATTTGTGAGACACCATAATAGAGCGATCCGGGCAGAATGATCATGATGATGTTGGATTTGCCGACCCTGAGACCGCGTGCCATTGCATTCGGAGTATAGCCGAGCTGCTTGGCCGCCGCGTTGATCTTGGCGCGCGTCTTCTCGTTGACCCGTCCGGGATTGGCGAGCGCGCGGCTGACCGTGGAGATCGCAACACCGGCGAGCCGCGCGACGTCGGCCATCAGCGCACCCGACTGCTCCTCTACGGCCACATCCCTGTTTCTATTCACGTTTGTTTCATTCTCCCGGATGCTTCGATTTGCAACTCTAAGGCAGCCGGCGATTTATAGCAAACGTTTGCCAAAAATCGCTTGCTTAAAAAACCAGCTTGATTATCATCTAGGCATGGCAAACGATTGCCATTCCTTAATGTGTTGAAAGTTCATGATTTATTGAATGCGGAACCACTCTTCCGCACGCGGGTAGGTCATGCCCTTAAGAAATGGAATGGATATGGCTACTGGCGATAGGCTCCGCTTCGGCGTCGATCTCGTGACGTTCTTCGATCCCGGCTTCTGGGGTGTCGATAGCCATGACGCGATCATCGATTATGCGCGCAGCAAACCGCGCGCCTTCTGGGACAAGATTCTCGACAGCGTCCAGGCCTCCGGGGTCACCGGCGTCGAGCTGACCTTTTCTCCGTTCAACTGGCAGGATGCGATCAAGACCTATGGTTCCGTCGATGCCTTTGCAGCCGAGCTGGTAAGACGCGGCCTGACGCTCTGCAGCGGCTTCTTCGCCGAACTGGAGGCGGCGGGCGACTTCGCCGAGCCCGAAGCCCAGCGCGCGCTGATCGACAAGGCGGAGCGTTATGCCGACTTCCTGAAAGCCTGCGGCAGCGACATCATGGTGATCGGTGCGCCGCTTCGCCAAACGCTCGGCGCCCAGCCGGTGCAGTTTTACGATTTCGACCGCGCCAAGGTGATCGCCGATTTCCTGAACCGGCTCGGCGCGACCCTCTATGCCAGGGGCGTGCGGCTGGCGCTGCACACCGAGGCGCACTCCATCTTTGCCGCTGCACGCGACGTCGACCTGATGATGCTGCTGACCGACCCAGCCTACGTGCATATGTGCCCGGACACGGCCCATATCATCGTAGCCGGCTCCGATCCCATCCAGCTTGTTGATCGCCACCACGAGCGCGTGATCATCGCCCACTGGAAGGATGCGATCGGGCCCATGCCCGCCGACACGCCGATCGACAAGCATATCCACGATCGCCACCAGCCTTACTTCTGCAGCTTCGGCCTTGGCCGGGTCGACTGGCCGGCCTGGATCCGGCTGCTGCGCGACCGTGCCTATGAAGGTTGGGCAATTCTCGAACTCGATGCCGCGCCGGATCCCGTCCGCGACATCGCCAACGGGCTCACGCTCGTCCGGCAGGCGCTCCTGCCGATCTATCGCTGACGATTATTCCCAAGACAACGAACGCCCCGCAAAGAGGGCATTTTCAAGAGGTGGAACAATGAAGACAATGATGAAGCTTTTTCTTGCCGGCGTGGCATTCGCCGGTCTCTTCGCTTCGGCGCATGCCGAGGACAAACCGACAATCGAGATCATGTCGTCCTGGACGTCGGGCGGCGAAGCGGCAGCCCTCAACGTCATCAAGACCGAGTTCGAAAAGCGCGGCGGCGTCTGGAAGGATTCCTCGATCGCCGGCTTCGGCGCGGCCGATGCCGCCTTCCAGAACCGTATCGTCGCCGGTGACGCGCCCGGCGCCAAGCAGGGCGTCATCGGCCTCGCGGCGGCGGATTTCATCAACCAGGGTCTGTTCAATCCGATCGCCGACGTCGCCGCTGCCGGCAAATGGGCCGACGTCCTGCCGAAATCGATCCATGATCTCATCTCTTATGACGGCAAGGTCTATCTTGCGCCGACCGGCGCCCATGGCGAAAGCTGGGTCTTTTATTCCAAGGAAGCCTTCGCCAAGGCAGGCATCGCCGAGGAGCCAAAGACCTGGGACGAGTTCTTCGCCGACTTCGACAAGCTGAAGGCTGCCGGCATCGTTCCCGTCGCCTGGGGCGGCCAGCCTTGGCAGCAGACCAAGGTCTTCAACATGATCCTGCTCTCGCAGGTCGGGATCGACGGCTTCCTGAAGATCTATGTCGACAAGGACAAGAGCCAGGCCTCCACGGACGGCGTGAAGAAAACCCTCGAAATTCTCGGCAAGCTGCGCGGCTATGTCGATGCGGGTGCCGCCGGCCGCAACTGGAACGACGCAACAGCCATGCTGATCACCGCCAAGGCCGGCGTCCAGTTCATGGGCGACTGGGCAAAGGGCGAATTCACCGTTGCCGGCAAGGAACCGGGCAAGGATTATGGCTGCATGATCGTGCCGGAGTCCAAGGGCATGGTCTACATCGCCGATTCCCTCTGGTTCCCGAAGACCGGCAAGGCCGCGACCGACAAGGCGCAGAAACTTCTCGCCGAAGTCGTCATGGACCCGAAGGTGCAGGTCGAATTCGCCTTGAAGAAGGGCTCGGTTCCGATGCGCACCGACGTCGACAAGTCGAAGCTTGATGTCTGCGCCCAGAAGGGTGTCGAGCTGATGGCTGCTGGTGCGATCGTCCCGGATCAGGCGATCGTGCTCACACCCCAGCAGGTCGGCGCGCTCGACGATTTCGTCGACGAATACTGGAGCGGCGGCGGGAACGATGCAGCTACTGGGGCCGAGAATTTCTTCGCCGTCTTCGAGTAGAATAGTGCCTGTGGCGTCGGCCTGATCCCGACGCCGCGGCCGACGCCGCTGCCTTGAGCGGTGGCGTGCGCCCTGCTTCCTTCCGTCAACGAGCTGGCCGATGCCCATCAAACGCAAGCCCAATCTTTCCGCCACCATCGCGCTGCTGCCGACATGGTTCGTCGCGGTCGTGGTCTTCATCGGCACCATGGCTTGGTCGATCCGCCTGTCCTTCACCAATTCGACGCTTTTTCCATCCTCGACCTATGTCGGGTTTGCGCAGTATTCGAAGCTGTTTGCTTCCGCCAAGTGGCTCGCATCGCTGCAAAACGTGTTGATCTTCGGCGTGCTCTACGTCGCAGGCTGCCTGTTGCTCGGCTTCCTGCTGGCCGCGGCGCTGGACCGCAAGATCCGTTTTGAAAGCGCCTTCCGAACCATATTTCTTTATCCCTACGCCATGTCCTTCGTGGTGACCGGGCTGATCTGGCAATGGATGCTCAATCCGACCCTTGGCATCCAGGCGAGCGTGCGTTCGCTCGGCTGGGAGAGTTTTATCCTCGACTGGGTGGTCAATCGTGACATGGCGATCTATGCGCTGGTGCTTGCCGGCGTGTGGCAGGGTGCGGGGCTGGTGATGGTCATTGCGCTCGCCGGCATGCGCGGCATCGAAGGCGAGCAATGGAAGGCGGCGCGGATCGACGGCATTCCGGTCTGGCGGATCTATGTCTCGATCGTCCTGCCGCAGCTCGGGCCGGCGCTGGCCGCGGCCGGCATGCTGCTCGCCATGGGCGTGATCAAGACCTATGACATCGTCGTCGCCATGACAAACGGCGGCCCCGGCAATGCGACGGAGGTGCCGGCGAAATTCATCATGGACAATTTGTTCGGACGTCAGAACCTCGGCCTTGCCACCGCCGGCGCGACGGTGCTTGTCCTCGGCGTGATCATCGCGGTCGCGCCGTTCCGCTACGCGATGCACATGCGCGACAGAGCCAAGGGAGCCGCGTGATGGCCGGTCCTCATCCGAACGGTCCGAAGCCGGCACAGATCACCGCGGGGCGCATCGGCCTCTATGCCTTCCTGGTCGTTGCCGCACTTTTCTTTCTTCTGCCGCTTTACACGATGGTCGTCACCTCGCTGAAGTCGATGGAGGAAATCCGGCTCGGGCAGATCTTCGCTCTGCCGGCGACGCTCGATTTTTCCGCCTGGACGACCGCCTGGTCGGGCGCCTGCATGGGGACCGTCTGCGTCGGCATTCGCAGCGGCTTCTGGAATTCGGTGGCAATCACCCTTCCCGCGGTGGCGCTCTCGGTCTTTATCGGCGCCGTCAACGGCTATGCGCTATCGCTCTGGCGGCCGCGCGGGGCAAATCTACTCTTCGGCCTGCTGATGGCCGGCGGCCTCATCCCCTACCAGATCTTCCTCTATCCGATGGTCCGGGCGATGGCGAATATCGATCTCTACAATTCGCTCGCCGGCATCATTCTCGTTCATGTCATCTTCGGCCTGCCGCTGGTGACGCTGCTCTTCCGCAATTATTTCGTCAGCGTGCCGGAGGAGCTCTGCAAGGCGGCGCGCGTCGACGGCGCCGGCTTCTGGCGCATCTTTTTCGAGATCATGCTGCCGATCGCCGTGCCGATGGTGGTGGTGGTCTCGATGCTGCAGTTCACCGGCATCTGGAACGACTTCCTGCTCGGTCTGGTCTTTGCCGGGCGCGACAACCTGCCGATGACCGTGCAGCTCAACAATATCGTCAACACCACGATGGGCGAGCGGACCTACAACGTCAACATGGCGGCGACGATCCTGACCGCCATCGTTCCGCTCGCCATCTATTTCCTGTCCGGCCGCTGGTTCGTGCGCGGCATCGCGGCCGGCGCAGTCAAGGGGTAATGCTTCCATGCAATCTGCCGTCTCCGTCAAGGACCTGAAGATCGCCTATGGCGACCATACGGTGATCGAGAAGCTGTCGATCGATATCGCCCCGCGGGAATTCCTGGTGCTGCTCGGCCCTTCCGGCTGCGGCAAGTCAACGCTTCTGAGCGCCATTGCCGGCCTCCAGGACATTACAGCAGGCGAGGTGTGGATCTCAGGCAAGAACGTCAGCTGGGAGGAGCCGAAGGACCGCGGCATCGGCATGGTCTTTCAGTCCTACGCGCTCTATCCACGCATGTCGGTCCGCAAGAACCTGTCCTTCGGCCTTCGCGTCGCCGGTCTGCCGAAACCCGAGATCGAGGCCCGCGTCGCCCGCACGGCCGCCCTCCTCCATCTCGACGCGCTACTCGACAGGCGCCCTGCCGAGCTCTCCGGCGGCCAGCGCCAGCGCGTCGCCATCGGCCGGGCGCTGGTACGCGAAGTCGATGTCTTCCTTTTCGACGAACCGCTGTCGAACCTCGATGCCAAGCTGCGCAACGAATTGCGCGTCGAGATCAAGAAGCTGCATCAGCGCCTCGGCAACACCATGATCTACGTGACCCATGATCAGGTCGAGGCGCTGACTCTTGCCGATCGCATCGCCATCATGCGCGACGGCGTGATCCAGCAGCTCGCTTCGCCGGCTGAGATCTATCGCCGCCCGGCCAATCTCTTCGTTGCCGGTTTCATCGGCGCGCCGGCAATGAATTTCATCGAGGGCAGGATCGAGCGCGCCGCCGCCTCGCCGCTCTTCCTGAGCAAGGGGCTCGCCGTCGATCTCTCCGGCTATTCCTTTAGCGCAGGCGCGGCGGAAGGTCCGGCAACGCTTGGCTTTCGCCCTGAGCATCTTGTGCTCGATGGGGCGGCAGGCAGCCTGCCCATCATTCCCGGCCGTGTTTCCGTCGTCGAGCCGATGGGTTCGGACGCCGTCGTTTGGTTCGACTGGGCGGATCAAAGCCTCTCGCTGAGGCTGATGGGCGACGTCACCCTGCAGCCCGGCGATGCCCTGGCTCCCGGGCTCGATATCGCCAAGGCGTCGCTCTTTGGCGCCGACGGATCGCGGCTGTGATGCCCCGTCCCGTTGTTTTCCCGCAATTGCCGGCACGTTGCGCGCGGTTTTGAGCAATTGCTCCAGGACAGGATTTGGAAATGTCTGAGATTGTCTACGATGCGCTGGTGATCGGCTCCGGCGCGGCGGGTTCCTTCGCGGTCAAAGAACTGACGGCGCAGGGCCTTTCGGTGCTGCTTCTCGAGGCCGGCCCCGCCGTCGGGCCGAAGGATTTCGATCCCGCCCGCAAGAAGGCGCCTGCAAGCAGCATCAATATCTGGGAGCGTGCGCGGGCAACACTCAAGGGCCAGCCGATCCAGGCGCGGGCGGCGTTTTTTACCGAGCGCTTCAGCCACTTCTTCGTCAACGACCGCAAGAACCCCTATACCACGCCGAAGGGCGAGCCTTTCCTCTGGATCCGTGGCCGCCAGGGCGGCGGCCGCCTCCACAGTTTTGGCCGCGTGCTGCTGCGCTGGACCGATGACGATTTCAAGATCCGATCACGCGCCGGAAAGGGCGTTGACTGGCCGGTCTCCTATGGCGAACTGGCGCCTTTCTACGACGAAGTGGAGACCTATCTCGGGCTCTACGGCAACAAGGACGATGTGCCGACCCTGCCGGACGGTGTCTATGCGAAACCGGCAAGCCTGACGCCCGCCGAACAGATCTTCAAGCAGGCGGTCGAAAGCCGCTGGCCGGGAAGGCACGTGGTCTCCTGGCGCTACATCGCGCCGGATGCCGAACGCATGCCGCGACCGCTCAGGGACGCCAAGGCCACCGGCAGGCTGACGGTCCGCTACGATGCCGTCGTTCGCCGCATCACCACCGACGGGAAAACCGGACGTGCCACCGGCGCCGAGTTCATCGATCGCAACACCGGGCAACTATCGACGGTCCGCGCCGCGACCGTGGTTCTCTCCGCCTCGCCGATAGAGAGCGTACGGCTGCTCTTGAATTCGGCTTCGGCGAGACATCCCGATGGGCTCGGCAACAGCTCGGGCGCTCTCGGCCGCTATTTCATGGACCAGCTTCCCTGCCTCGCCTTCGGTTCCTTTTCGAAGGCGAAGGGCTGGGCGCCCGATGGCTCCGCCCCGACGGATCCGTTCTACAATCCATCGGGCGGGATTTTCATCCCCCGCTTCGGCGAGGGCGATCCCGCCCGCGGCGATTTCGACTACCAGGGAAGCGTCGGCCGGGCACCTGTCTCCGGCGACACTGACGCGCGTCTCGCCTTCTTCGGTTTCGGCCGCATGCTGCCCTATGCCGACAATCGCATTACGCTCGATGTCAGGCGCAAGGACGCCTGGAGCATTCCCGTTGCGCATATCCGCTGCGTGATGCAGGCGGAGGAGCAGGCGCTGCTTCGCCGGCAGGAGGAGACGCTGATCGCCATGATCAGCGAGGTCGGCGGCGATCTTGAATTCATCGGTTCGCCCACCGGCCTCAAGGAGATGGGCAAAGGCGCCTTTCCCGAGGCCGATGCCTTCAGCCGCTTCATGTTCCGCAGCTGGTTCCGCAAGACCATGTGCATGGGTGCGGCAATCCATGAAACGGGCGGCGCGCGCATGGGTGAAACCTCGGAAGCTTCGGTGCTCAACCCCTACAACCAGGTCTGGGATGTCCCGAACCTGATCGTCACCGACGCCAGCGCCTTCCCCGGCAGCGGCATCGCCGGCACCACACTCACTGTCATGGCCCTGACGATCCGCGCCTGCCGAAATCTTGTCTCCCAATACCGGGCGGGACAGCTTTAGGCGCGCTTGGAACGAGAGAGGGTGAGGAACCGTTTCAGCTTTCGATCAGTGGTCGTCATATAACCTTCGTACTGGCGTGCTCCTGTCAAAAAAAGCAGGAAGGAAAAGCCCATGTCTCAGAACCATCAGGACCAACTCAGCCGGATAAAGGCCGAAATCGCCGACAGCTTCGATGAAGAGCTGGAAATGCAGATGGAGGAAGATCGGCTGGACGATCTGGTCGCCGAAGGAATGTCGGAAGCTGCGGAGCCGACGCTCGAGCGAAAGACCTATTTCCGGGAACTTTTTCGGCTGCAGCACGAGTTGGTGCGGCTGCAGGATTGGGTTCAGCACACGAAGTTGAAGGTGGTGGTGCTGTTCGAAGGCCGCGATTCGGCCGGCAAGGGCGGCGCGATCAAGCGGGTGACCCAGCGGCTCAATCCACGCGTCTGCCGGACGGTTGCGTTGCCCGCCCCGACCGAACGGGAACGCCATCAATGGTATTTCCAGCGCTATGTCCCGCATCTTCCCACAGCCGGCGAAATGGTGCTCTTCGACCGAAGCTGGTACAACCGCGCCGGTGTCGAGCGGGTGATGGGCTTCTGCACCCCCGATGAACTCGAGGAGTTCTTCCGCTCGGTGCCTGAATTCGAGCGGATGCTGGTCCGTTCCGGAATCGTGCTGATCAAATACTGGTTTTCGATCACCGACGAGGAGCAGGAATTCCGCTTCAAGATGCGTATCCACGATCCGCTGAAGCAATGGAAGCTTTCACCGATGGATATGGAAAGTCGCGTCCATTGGGAGGAATATACCAAGGCCAAGGAAGAAATGCTGGCGCGGACGCACACCAAGGATGCACCCTGGTGGGTGGTGCAGGCGGTGGACAAGAAACGGGCGCGTTTGAACTGCATCGCCCATCTTCTCGAACAAATCCCGTACGAGGATGTTCCGAAACCGGAAATCGAGTTGCCGGATCGCATCCGCCATGCCGATTACAACAGGGCGCCGGTTGCGTCTGAAATGCTAGTGCCGGAGCGCTATTGAAGGTATAACCATACCGGCCTTCACTGCCGGATGACGAGCGGATTGCGGCGTCGCTGTGTTCTCGGCTCAGCTACACCACGTGTGAGCGTGGTGTAGCGGTAGCTCGCGGCCTTTGAATGCGATCAGGCGGCGATGTTCCCGATCTGGTTGAGTTCGTCGACAGCCTCATCCGGCAGAACAAGCGCGGCAGCGGCGAGGTTTTCCTTGAGATGGCCGACGGACGAGGTGCCCGGGATCAGCAGGATGTTCGGGGCGCGGCGCAGCAGCCAGGCGAGTGCCACCTGCATGGGCGTGGCATCAAGGCGTACGGCGACATTGGACAGGCTGGACGACTGCAGCGGTGTGAAGCCGCCGAGCGGGAAGAAGGGCACATAGGCGGTGCCCTCGCGGGCCAGCTCGTCGATCAGGCGATCGTCGGCCCGATGCGCGAGATTGTACTGGTTCTGCACGCAGACGATCTCGGTGATCCCGCGCCCTTCGGCGATCTGCTTCGCTGTGGCGTTGCTTAAGCCCACGTGACGGATCAGTCCCTGCCGCTGGAGGTCGGCAAGCACCGTCAGGGGTGCTTCGATCGACCCTTCGGCAGGGCCATGAACATCGAACATGAGCCTGAGGTTGACGGCGTCAAGCACGTCCAGGCCCAGATTACGCAGATTGTCGTGGACTGCCGCCGTCAGTTCCTCTGGCGAGAAGGCCGGAATCCATGATCCATCCGCGCCGCGCCGTGCGCCGATCTTGGTGACGATGACGAGGTCGTCACGATAGGGATGGAGCGCTTCACGGATGATCCGGTTGGTGACGTGCGGACCATAGAAGTCGCTGGTGTCGATGTGGTTTACGCCGCTCGCAACCGCCTCGCGCAGCACGGCCAAGGCCGCGCCGTGATCCCTGGGCGGGCCGAACACGCCGGGTCCGGCAAGCTGCATGGCGCCGTAGCCGAGCCGTTTGATGCTGCGGTCGCCGAGATTGAAGGTGCCGGCCTGATCGATAATGGACATGATCTCACTCCTTTCAAGAGTTGACGACAAGATAGGCGTTGTCGGCGCGCCTGATAATTCGGTACAATCCGCACAGGCTGTGCGGAGTGGCGAACAGTGAAAGTCGATTTGGGTGATCTGAATGCCTTCCTTGCCGTGGCGCGGGCCGGTGGTTTTCGCGAGGGCGCGCGTGCAAGCGGCGGCAGTGCTTCCTTCCTCAGCGAGGCGGTGCGCCGGCTGGAGGCCGAACTCGGTGTGAGGCTGCTCAACCGCACGACACGAAGCGTCGTGCCGACCGAAGCCGGCAAAGGCCTGCTGGAACGGCTCGGCCCCGCCTTGACCGAAGTGGAGTCGGCGCTCGATGTGGTCAACGGATTTCGCGACAGGCCGGCCGGTGCGTTGCGGCTCAATGTGCCGGTCAGTGCGGCGCGGCTGGTGCTGCCCGCCATCGTTCCGCCATTCCTGGCCGCCTATCCCGACATTCGCCTCGAGGTGATCGCCGACGAGAGCTTCGTCGACGTGCTTGCTGCCGGGTGCGACGCCGGCATCCGTTATGACGAACGACTGGAGCAGGATATGATCGCCGTGCCGATCGGCCCGCGTGTTCAGCGCTTTGCCACCGCCGCTTCCCCCGATTACCTCGACCGCCATGGCCGGCCGCAACATCCAAGCGAGTTGCTCGGCCATGCGTGTCTGTTGGGCCGTTTTGCCAGTGGTGCACTGACGACGCCATGGGAATTCGAACGAGATGGCGAGGTGGTGCGCGTCGAACCTTCAGGACCCTTGATCGTCAGGGTCGGCGGCGCGACCGATCTTACCATCGATGCAGCGATATCGGGCACAGGGATCATTTGCGTTTTCGAGGACTGGCTGCGGCCGTATATTGACAGCGGCGCTCTCGAGCCCATCCTCGAACCATGGTGGCAGCGCTTTTCCGGGCCGTTTCTCTATTACCCTGGACGTCGGCTGGTGCCGGCGCCGCTCAGGGCATTTATCGAGTTCGTCAAGGCCACGGCCAATCAGGCTTGAACAGCGCTTCTACGCGTCAAAGCTTGACCTCGGCATTGTCGCCCATATCAGGTTTGCTGTTCGAGACCGCTGCGGCGGCCATCTTGATATAGCTGATGATCGTGCCTGGGCTGTCCCAGTATTCGGCCGAAGACGGGGTCATCTTGAGGATGCGGATGGAAGGATCGTCGGGATTGTCCCACCACGCCTTGGCCGGCGTTGCCCATAATTCCCTGATCTTCTCGCGATCGTTCTGCACCTCGGCCGTCCCGGACACGGAAACATATTTCTGTCCTTTGGTGTCGGCAAAGGCGAGGCACACATTTGGCCAGCGGGCGATCTCATCATCCTTGTGGCTGGCCACATCGGTCAGAAAATAGACCGCGTTCTCGAGCTGCGCGGTATAGGCGGACATCGGGCGGGCGCGAAGATCGTCACCGCTGCGGGTCGTCAGCATGCAAAACCCTATTTTGTCGATCAGTTCCCATACCCGTGTCGCATCGTCATGCTCGGCCATCGTCATCTCCATTTGTGTGGGAGGAGACGAGGTAACCATTCGCCGAGGTCAATGTTCCGCAAACTCGACCACTGACGCTTTCCCTGCGCTTGTTCCTCAATGCACGCTTGGAGTTTCCATGACGATTGCGAAGTCTTCGGCGACCAGTTCGCTGACAGCGATGAGGATTTCCTCGCGGGAAAAGCCAGAGGTCAATGCGCGTTGGATCAGATCCTGCAGATCTGGTTCCACGACATCGCGGCAATCCTCGAGGCGTTCTTCTGAAACGGTGAGGCTATTGAGTTCGTCCATTGTCTGTCCTTTCCGGGGAATGTAGGTCATCGAAGCCTGGGAAGGCCGAGATGGCCGCTAACGGGCGGCCGCCCGCTTCGGCCCGGCGATCAGGCCTTCACGCTGCAGCTTCTTGCGTGCGGCTTTACGATGCCGACTGATCGCCTGCGCCTTTTGCCTGACGCGCCGTTCGGAGGGCTTTTCATAGGCGCGCCGGTCCTTCATTTCGCGGAACAGCCCTTCGCGCTGCATTTTCTTTTTCAAAACCCTGAGGGCCTGATCGACGTTGTTGTCTCTGACGAGTACCTGCATTTCGAATTCTCCTATGTAAGGGGCGCTCAGCCGAGCTGCTCGGCGATGAGCGCCTGCAACTCGCGGCGGGTGAGAAGGCACGGAAATGGTTTCCAAGTCCTGCCAGCGCGGCGGACGGCCTCGTCACCCTCACGCGAGTTCACCACCGCAATCGCGGTGGCTGTCTTTGTGTCGTTCAAAAAGAAATCCTTTACCGGCCATTGCCGGCTTCATCGATTGTTGTGGATTTGACCATCGCGCTGCCTCAAGGGCGTGCGCCGATTCAGCCGATGTACAAGCGTCTCGTTCCCAAGCCGGCGACGGCTTCGACTTCCGCTTTAGCCCTAAAATAGTTGGCGGAGCGCGCGATTGCAACAGCTGACCCGGATGGCTCGGTTCGGCGCCCGGAATCATCCTTAGATATATTCATTGCTGATGTTCAAGTTAGCCGGGTATAGAATCGGTCGAATTTTCTTCAATTTGGCGTGAAAACGAAATTATTCGCCCAGGAAATAAGCAACGCCGATATCGGTGGCGAAATTAACCTTTCGTTAAATAACCCATTGACTTGCAGTATTAATAGGTTGTTAAAGGAGCCGCTCGCTGAGGTCGAACCTGGCCCATCTATAACAATTCGAGGAGAGAGCAATGGCTTCGCCGATACACGCAACTGATGATAGTGCAACATTTCTAGAAACTGACGTTATTTCCGGAAATCTCCTTTCCAACGATACATCCGATAATGGCCACCTTTTCCTGCGCGCCTTCGACGGCGAGACCGTTGGCGCCAAAAGCGGCAACAGCCAGATCACCGAAATCCATGGCGACTACGGCACGTTCTTCGTCAAGCCGGACGGCAGCTACACCTATGTCCTGAGCGATGCTGCCAAGATCGGCTTTACCAACGGCGAATCGTACCAGGAAAAAGTTTCCTACAAGATCTCCGACGGCAGCGGTCATACCGACGTCGGCCTGTTCACCCTGAACATTCAGGGCGTAACCCAGGTCAAGCCGATCGCAGTTGACGATGTCTACAGCTTCACCGAAGGCCATGCCATCGGCGGCAACGTTCTGGACAACGACATTGCCGGCGACAACGGCAAGATGTTCCTCCGCCAGTTCCTGACCACGAAGGTCGACGGCAACGCGAGCGCAACCACCGACGTTGCCGGCACCTATGGTACGTTCCACGTCAAGGCCGACGGCTCATTCACCTACGACCTGACGCACGACATCGCTGCTGGCGATCAGGTCACGGAAGTTCTCCGCTACTACAAGATCTCCGATGGTGACGGCCACACGGACACTGCCAAGGTGACCCTCAACATCACCGGCACGGATGCTGTTCCCCATATCGCTTGATCTATAGATCAGCATGACACAACGCCCGCCGCGCAATCGGCGGGCGTTTTCATATTTCTGCCTCTCTCGATGCGGGACGTGGCGGCACCTGACATATTCGGTCGATATAATTCTTTTTAGCTAGTTCTTATAAATGCCGGGGAGGCGTAGTCTCGAAGTTCGGAGGACACGCCCTTGACCGAACACATCGAACCCAAGCAAATTGAGACCGATGAGCTGACGAAAGTCTGGTCCGTAACCGAGTACTGTGCTCGCCATCGGATAGATGCCGAGGAACAGGCGCTGTTGCTCAAACTTTTCGGGCCATTCGCGACCGCCTGCGAACTGCTCCACAATGCAGGCGCGCACCGAGGTTCAGATAAACCTCCCTTCTATTGGGTGACGCGCGTTCGCTCTGCGGGTTGCTTTCCCCGATTGCTGAAATGAGTGCGGCGCCGTCCTCGGCTACCGGGGGCCTCGTCGAGAAGCGGAAATGACAAACCGCTTTCACGCCCGATACGATCTCGCGAGACTTTCCCGGCTGTTTTGGCCCGCGGGCGATTCCTGAATTGCTCCTCACTCTCTGCACAAAATCTGCAATCCGGCGCGGCATCTTCCTGCCATGAGCAAGAACGACATGCCGCCCCGCGTTACACCTCCCGCTTTGCCGAACCGCCTTCGCAACGACGGTTGGTGGCTGACGGAGACGTGCGGGACACAAGGCCCGCCTTCCCATGCGAGTTCGGCAGTCATGCTCACGACGATCGAAAAGCCGCATCTGCGAGAGGAGCAGCAATGGACACAACAGATATCCTGACGGAAGCAATGCCGATGAGGCGGGGCAGTCGCCGGATGGCGGGGTTGCTGGCGCTCGTGGCGCTTTCAGATTTTCTGATCTTTCGCCATGAACCCGGGATCAATCTTTTCCTTTTTGCGCTCGCCGTCTGCGCCGCCACTCTGCTTTCGGCCAGGAAAAGACCTCGGCTTTCGCTAGCGATCATACTGCTCGGCTTTTCGGTTCTGGCGTCGGCGCCGCTGCTGGAATCGCCTTCGCTTTCGGGCATTGCCTTTAGCCTCGGCGCCCTGATGTCGGTTGCGCTCGTCAGCGCCAGGCTCCTGCCGCGTCGCCTGTCCGCCCTGCCCCTGGTTTTCTTCCGTTTCGCCCTTATCGTTCCTTTGCGGCTTGCGGAGGATATCAGGAAATATCTTGCGACACCGGGGAGACATTTCTCTTTCGCCGGAACCCGACAGAGCATCGCCCTCTGGATCATGCCGCTCATTCTTGCAGCGGTCTTCGTATCTCTCTTTGCTGCGGCCAACCCACTTATCGAGATCGCTCTGCGCAGCATCGATTTTGCCGTTCTGCTGCAGTTCCTCGATCTCTGGCGGATCGGCTTCTGGATGATCGTCGCTATTGTGGTCTGGGCAATGTTGCGGCCGCGCCTCAAGCGCCGCGGTGCAAGGTCGCAGGCCAGGGCCCTCATGATCGTGCCCACCAGAAATGCGCCGCTCGGTTATGCCTCGTTGTTGCGGGCGCTCGTCCTGTTCAACGTGCTCTTTGCCGTGCAGACGCTCCTCGATCTCGTCTATCTCTGGGGCGGCGCAGATCTGCCCGATCACATGAGCCATGCCGAATATGCTCATCGCGGCGCCTATCCGCTGATTGCGACAGCGCTTCTCGCCGCCGGGTTCGTGCTGGTCGCCATGCGGCGCGGCGGTCCCGGCGATCAGAGCCCGCTGATCCGCGGCCTCGTCCACGCCTGGATCGGCCAGAATATTCTGCTCTGCCTGTCGTCGATGCTGCGGCTTGGGCTTTACGTCGAGGTCTACTCGCTGACGGAATTGCGTGTCGCCGCTGGTCTGTGGATGGGCCTCGTCGCCATCGGTCTTTTCTTGATCCTGCTGCGCATTCTGCTCAGCCGATCCAACGCATGGCTGATCGCGATGAATCTCGCCTCTCTGTTTGTCGTCGTCTACATCAGCGCCTTCATTGATTTCCCTGATATTATCGCCCGCTTCAATGTCGCCCACAGCCAGGAAATCACTGCGGAAGGCCCGCCGCTCGATCTCGATTATCTCTCCTCGCTTGGCCCTTCCGCCATTCCGGCGATCGATCTCTATCTCCGCATGTTGCCGGATCAGCTGATCGACAAGAGGAACCAGGCACTGGCGATTCGGTACTATCTCGTCAGGGATTTCGAGCGGCGCCGGCGCGACTGGCGGAACTGGACCTTCCGGGGGGCGCGGCTGGAGACCTATCTTCTGTCTCCTGCAGCCATTGCAAGATAGAGCGAGAACGATAACAACAAGCACGACAAACAACGCAGGACTGGTGATGGCGCCCCGAATTCTCGTCGTCGATGACGAACCTCACATCCGCGATGTGATCTGCTTCGCCCTCGAGCGCGCCGGCCTGACACCGACGGCGGTCCGCAGCGGAACCGAGGCGATGACGGCATTCCGGCGCGCCAACATCGATCTGATCATTCTCGATATCGGCATGCCCGATATGGATGGTCTGGAAGTGTGCCGCCAGATCCGCAAGACATCGGGATTGCCGATCCTGTTTCTTTCCGCACGCGACGAGGAGATCGACAGGGTGCTGGGGTTGGAAATCGGCGGGGACGATTACGTCACCAAACCGTTCAGCCCGCGCGAACTCGTCGCCAGGGTCAAGGCGATCTTGAAGCGCAGCGGCGGCAATGAAGCCGGGCCTGAAAGGCGTCACGCCATCTTTGCCGCCGGCGAACTCAGCCTCGATCGCCACGGCAGGACGGTCATGTTCGGCGACAGCGCCATTTCGATGACGGTGCTCGAATTCGCCATCCTGGACGCATTGTTGTCACGCCCCGACATGGTCTTCAGCCGTGAACGACTGATGGAGGCGGCCTATGGTGCCGGAACCTATGTCGCCGACCGGACGATCGACAGCCATATTCGCAACATCAGGGCCAAGTTCCTGGAGGCCGGCGGCCAGGGGATCATCGCGACGGTGCACGGCATCGGCTTCAAGCTCGGCAGTGAAAGCGGGAGGAAGGCCTGATGCTGGCACCGAAAGTCAGGCCGAAATGGCGCCCGACGCTGGCGCTGATCGTCTATGTCGTGCTTCTCGCCGTCATGGCGCTGCCGATCCTGATCGTCATCTGGTTCCGCGCCGTGGAAGTGAGTTCGAACCGGATGGCGCCGGCGGAAATGGTCGCCCTCGCCGTCGTCTTCATACTGACGCTCGGCGTCGCCTATGTGCTGACGCGCACCATCACCGGCCCGATCGACGCCTTGATCGCCCGCACGGACGAGATCGCCCGCGGCGGTAAGCGGGCAATCCGGCCGCTTGAGAGCTATGGAACGCGCGAGATCGCCGTCCTGTCGCAAAGCTTCCTCGATCTTGCCGGAAGACTGGTCGATCGCACCGAATATGTCCGCTCCTTTGCCGCCCATGTCTCCCACGAACTGAAATCGCCGCTGACGGCCATCCGCGGTGCGGCGGAGCTTTTGCGTGACGACGATTCCGAAAAGGCGATGACGAAGGCGCAGCGTTTGCACTTTCTCGATAATATCGTCGTCGATGCAGCCCGGCTCGATGCGCTGTTGCAGCGGCTGAGGGAACTTGCCCAAGCAGAAACTCCTCTGGCCGAGGGCAAAAGCAGCATCATGGACATCCTGTCCTCGCTGCGCCGGCAATTTCCCTCCCTCGGTATCTCCGGCACAGGCGATACGGACGTATCGGTTGCTCTTCCCCGGGAAGCAGCCGGCATCGTTTTTGCCAATCTCGCCGAGAATGCCCTTCAGCATGGCGCCACGCTATTGGAACTCAGCGCGTCAGCCGATGCCCGGACAACCGTTGTTCTCGTCCGAGACGACGGCGGCGGTATTTCCGAGGCAAATCGCCAACATGTCTTTCAGCCGTTCTTTTCAACCCGCCGCGAACAGGGCGGCACCGGCATGGGTCTCGGCATCGTTCGCGCCATGCTGAGCTCGCATGGCGGAACGATCCGCCTGCTGCCGACGACCGGCGCAGGTGCCGAGTTCGAAATCACCATGCCCGTGTAGTTCTCGCAACCATCGCCGCATGCCGATCAGTTTCGAGGCTCTATCGCTGTCAACGCAGCCTGCGCGATGACATCTGCGATGCGTTCGGAGAGTGTCGGGTCGGAAACGGCGCGCGCCAGGGTAACACCGCCACTCAGCATGGCGAGGAGCAGGATCGCCTGGTCTTCCCGCACGATTCCGGATCGGCCGTCTATCTCCGGCAGGCCGGCGGCGACTTCTTCGACGAGGCGTTTGATCTCTGCCGTATAGGCGCTTCGCGTTTCATCGTCCGCACGCATCACGTCGGGTGAGAGGCTCGGCAAAGCACAGCTCTCGCCCAGATCGCAGGTTCTTTTATAACCGAGATAGTAGCCGACGAAGGTTGTTAGCCAGTCTTTCGGTTGATTGGTCTTCAATGCAGCGATTCCCTGCCGCAGCTCTTCGAGGCCGTCCAGCACGGCTGTGCGAAAGGCTTCGGCCTTCGATTTGAAATGTCCGTAGAAAGCTCCGTTTGTCACGCCGGCGGCCTTCGTCAGCGCATCGATACCGGCACCGCCATAGCCGTCTTGGCGGAAGACCTGTCCCGCGGCGGCGACAACGCGGGCGCGGGTTTCCAGTTTGTGTTCGGCGCTGTAACGCATGAAAACCTCATATAGAGAGTGATCTCTCTTTATCTCTTGCTAAGAGAGCGCTCGCTGTGTATCTATAAAGAGTGATCGGTATATCACAAGCGGTCACGATTCAAAGAGGGAGATATCCGATGCCTATCACACTCACCGTTCCGGAAGGCCTGCTATCACCGGAGGCCGAGGCGCAAGCGTTTGCCGGATTGACGGACGCCTTGCTTGATGTCGCCGGTTTGACCGGCAACGCTTTCATGACCGCCAATGTCATCGGCACGATCAACGTGCTGCCGCGCGAGCACGTGCTTGCTGCGGGAAAGCCGATCGCTGCGGCGTTCGTCGAACTTAAATTGCCGGAGATCGCGCTGGCGAGCGCCGAAGCGAAGCAAGCCTTCATCGAAAAAGCGGCTGATGTCGTCGAGCAGGCCGCCGAAGGCCGGCTCAAGCGAGAGCATATATGGTCGAACATCGTCTATGCCCCCGAGGGTGCGTGGGGAATTGCCGGCGACAGCTACAGCAACGCCGACTTCGCCGGCGCCATCCAGGGTGCGGCCGCCGCGTTGTAACGATTGCGGCGCATGTGCGAAACCTCAGACTTGACACAGCAATGCGCCGCCCTCTGGCGGCGCGACGGAGCCAGCCCATGCAGCTTGCCAACTATCTGTTCTTTTCCACCGGCTGCGAGGAGGCACTGGCCTTTTATGCCGAATGCGGGCTTGGCCGGGTCTCGCTATTGAAGCGCCACGGGGCAGATGGAATGCCCGTTGCCAGCGAAGCCGTGCGGGGCAAGGTGATGCATGCGCGTTTCGAAGGACCCGGCATTCTGTTCTTCGCCTCCGACAATCACGATGCCGAGCCGATGCGAGGCTCCGCCCATATGCTGATCGTGGATGACCGCGACAAGACCGAGGGGCTTTTCGCCCGACTGGCCGAAGGCGGTAGGATAACGACGCCGCTGGCGGTCCAGCCATGGGGGAGCTATTACGGCAAGCTCACCGATCGTTTTGGCGTCCAGTGGATGCTCGATTGCTTGAAGTGAGCCCGTGCCGCCCATGCGTGAATGTGCTTCGCGCGCCAAGCGGCGGGCGCTCTCCCCGCTCAGGATCCGTTCATCACCGCGTGGTATAGCCGCCATCGATGACAAGCACTTCGCCGGTGACATAGCTTGCCGCTGCCGAGCAGAGGAACAAGGCAGCCCCCGCCACCTCTTCCGGCTGCCCGACTCGTCCCATCGGGGTCATGCTGCGCCAGGTCGGAAACCAGTCGGGATTATCGATGCCGCCGCGCGACAGATCGGTTTCGATATAGCCGGGTGCGATGGCGTTGACGCGGATATTCTCGGCGGCGACCTCGCTCGCCAGGCTCTTGGTCATCATATGGACCGCCGCCTTGGAGGTGTTGTAGGCGACCTGGTTTTGCGGAATGTTGGAGACGATGCCCGACATCGAGCCGATATTGAGGATGACGCCGCTGCCCTGGCGCCGCATCGGGGCGAGTGCTGCGCGGCAGGCGCGGAAGACGGCGTCGACATTGACGGTCATGATCTCCCTCCAGACGGCATCGGAGAATTCACCGCTGTCGCCATGAATGGCGATACCGGCATTATTGACGAGAATGTCGAGCCGGCCCGCCCGTAAGAGCGTCTCGGTGACGAGCGCGTCGGCGGCATCGTCTTTCATCAGGTCGGCGGCGACGAAATCGCAATCGACACCCGCCTCGGCGAGCCGGCCCTCCGCCGCTGCATTGCGCGTCCTTCCCGTGATGAGGACTTTGGCGCCCGCCTCGCCGAGCGCCTCGGCGATTGCAAGCCCGATGCCGCGCGTGCCGCCGGTCACCAGCGCCACCTGTCCATCTAAGCGAAACCTATCGAAGATCATCTTCGTTTCCTTCCGTGATTTTCAGAGCCGGTGCAAAATCGTCAGATATCCGTGCTCTGCGGCAGGATGACGAGATCGCGGATCGTGACGTTGCGCGGGCGCGTCAGCATGAAAAGCACCGCTTCGGCCACCTCCTTCGGCTCCATCAGGCCGCCGGCGGCAAGTGCCTCATCAAGCTTCTCCTGCGGCCAATCGCTCAAAAGAGCGGTGACCACGGGGCCTGGCGCGACCGCCCCGACGCGGAGGCCATGCTTTGCCACCTGCCGCCTCAGTGTATGAACGAAGGCTTGGACGGCATGTTTTGAAGCCGTGTAGATCGGCTCCCAGACGACGGGGATGATGCCGGCGACGGAACTGGTCAGGATGATATCCCCGGTCTTGCGCTCGACCATATGCGGCAGCACGGCATGCACCGAGCGGAAGGCGGCATTGACGTTCAGGTTGAGCATCCGGTCCCAGGCGTCGGGGTCGCCACCCAGGACCTCGCCGCCGATATAAGAGCCGGCATTTGCATGGAAGATATCCAATTGGCCTGCCTTCTCCAAAATCTGCGGCATCATCCCTTCGACGCTTTTCGGATCGGTGAGATCGATGACCAGCGGCATGGCGTTCGCGTCGAGTTTCGAGCAGATCTCCTTCAAGGCTTCTTCGTTGCGATCGACCAGCACCACTCGGGCGCCGGCGGCAAGCAGGGCCTTGGCGCATTCGAGGCCGATACCCGATGCCGCTCCGGTGACGGCCGCGACTTTTCCAGACAGATCCTGTCCCATTTTCTTCCTCTGCTTTCTTGTGGGTTTCTAGGCCCGGCCGTGCGAAATCCGCGATCGGCGTGCCAGCGAGTCGACGATGACGGCGACGGCCAGAACGGCGCCGGTGATCATGTATCGAAGCGATGACGACAGATCGAGAAGCGTCAGCCCGCTGGCGATGGACTGGATGACGATGATGCCGAGAAGGGCTGAATAGGCGCTGCCGCGCCCGCCGAACAGGCTCGTGCCGCCGATGACCGCCGCAGCGATGGCGTTGAGATTGACGTCGCCGGTACCGGCCTGCTGACTTGCTGTCGCCAGCCGGGCAGCCGAGAGCACGCCGCCGGTCGCCGCAAGCAGGGCGCAGGTGACGAAGGCGCTTGCATAGATGCGCGAGACGTTGATGCCAGAGCGGCGGGCGGCCTCCCTGTTGCCGCCGACGGCATGCATGGAGCGTCCCCATTTGGTGCGCGTCAGGGCATAGTTCATGGCGGCGACGAGCCCGACGAACAGGCCGAACATCCAGGGAATGCCACGCGACTGGTTGAGATAGAATGCGACGGCTTCCAAAGCGGCGGTGATGATGACGGCGCGCAGGAGCAGCCCGCGGGCCGATTTCGCCGACAGGCCGGCTGCCCGCCGGCGCGCTGCCGTGCGGTAGCTCGCGAAGAAGAAAGCAATGCCGGCAAGGGCTACCAGCAGATAGGCGATCGGGTCCGGCATGACCATAATCTGACCGAAACTCACGAGCCAGGAACCATAGGGCAGATTGATCGAACCGGTCGCTCCGAGGATATAGAGCTGCAGGCCGAGAACCGCGAGCAGCCCGGATAGCGTGGAGACGAAGCTCGGCATGCCGAAGCGGTTGAACAGGAAGGCGTAGAGAGAGCCGATCAGAGCGCCGACGATCATGGCGGCGAGGACCGCCAGGACCACCGGCCAGCCCTGGTTGACCCAGAAGACGCCGACCAGCGCCGAGGCGAAGCCGCTGACCGAGCCGACGGAAAGATCGATCTCGCCCACCATCAGGATGCAGACGATACCCAGCGAGATGACGCCAACCGTCGAGCAGTCGAACAGCATGTTGACGAGATTGGCGCTGGAGAGAAACACCGGATTGAGCGCCTGGAACACCGTCCAGATGATTGCCAGGCCGACAATGACCGGCAGCGAGCCGAGGTCGCCGGTGCGGATGCGATCCCAAAAGGCGCGGATCGAGCCGGCGAGACTCTCGTCATGGCGCACTCTTTCGTCACGCCGATCGAGAAGCGCGGGTACCGCCGGTTCATTCGGGATGGTCTTCATGATGGCCTGCCCTCCTCATTCTCTCGGCTTTGCGTCTTACGGCGCGTGGCGCGGCGGGAGACGGAATTGTTGGATGCACCGGTGATCGCGCTGACGAGCTCTTCGTTGGAAGCATCGGGCAGCAGGGTGCCATTGTTGCGGCCGAGCCGAAGGACGACGATGCGATCGGCGACCGCACGCACATCCTCCATATTGTGGCTAATCATGATGACGGCGAGCCCGCGTTCCCGTACGCGCTCGATCAGATCCAGCACCTCGGCCGTCTGGGCAACGCCAAGCGCTGCTGTCGGTTCGTCGAGCATGATCAGTTTCGGCTCGAGCAGCAGCGATCGGGCAATCGCCACGGTCTGGCGCTGCCCGCCGGACAAGGAGGCGACGGGCTCGCGCACGCTTGGGATTCGGGCCGAAAGCTCGTTCAGAAGCTTCCAGGCACGGATCTCCATAGCAACCTCATCGAGCTGAAACGGATTGAGTTCCTTGCCGAGAAAGATATTGGCGACGACATCGAGATTCTCGCACAGTGCCAAATCCTGGAAGACGGTTGCAATGCCGAGCCCGAGAGCAGCGCTTGGGCTCGACAGGTTCACCGGCTCACCCTCAAACAGGATCGTGCCCGAGCTCGGTTGGTGTACACCGGCCAGGATCTTGACCAGCGTCGATTTGCCGGCGCCGTTGTCGCCGACCAGTGCCACGACCTCGCCGGCATGGACATCGAGTTCGATATCGGTGAGTGCCGACACCGCCCCGAAGTTCTTCGATATTCCGCGCAGGCTGAGGACGGGCTGGCGGGAAGGGTCAAGAGTATCAGAGGTTTCAGACATCGCCTGGCCTTTTGGAAGAAGCGAAACGGCAAGCGCGACCGGCCGACCGGCCGCGCTTTCCCTTGGCTCGATTACTTGGTGATCCCGAGCTTCTTGCAGCCGTCGGCATAGCGGCCGGTGCACAGCTCCTCGGCGGTGTTAATCTTCTTGTCGATGATCTCGGCCTTGAGATTTTCGGCGGTGACGACAGCGGGCACGAAAAGCTGTGCCGGCGTGTCGTAAAGCGTCATTTCGGCCTTCGGCATTTCTCCGGCCAGGAGCTTGACGGCGACGTCGGCAGCGGCAGCGGCAACGATTTCGCTCGGCTTGGAGATCGTGTTGTACTGATCCCCCGATATGATCAGCTGCAGCGCGGCGATCGTCGCATCATTGCCGGTCACCGGCGGCACGGGATCGACACCCGCTGCCTTGAAGGCTGCAATGGCGCCGCCACCGGTGCCGTCATTGGCGGCGACCACGCCGACGATCTGTTTGCTGAAGCGGGTGATCTGACCGGCTGCCCATTGCTGGGCATTCGCCGGTTGCCAGTTCGGCGTGTCGAATTCGGCAAGCGTCTTGTATCCGCCACTTGCAAGACCATCGTGAATACCGTCCTTGATCAGCCCGGCAGCCGCATCTGTGGGTGAACCGTTGATCTGCAGGATGCCGCCGCCGTCGGTCGGCACTTTCTTAGCCTTCAGATGCTGGACGAGCGATTCCGCGATTGCCTTGCCGATCGCCTTGTTATCGAAGGAGACGTAGAAATCGGCCTTGCCCTTCGGGATCGGACGGTCATAGGCAATGACCTTGACACCCTGGCTCTGGGCGAGCTGGACGAGAGACGCGGCGGCTGCCGAATCCACCGGATCGAGCACGATGACCTTGGCGCCCTGGGTAATGGCCGAATTGAACTGCTGCTGCTGTTTGGCGATATCGGCATCGGCATTCTGATAGAGAACCTTGCACGAGGCGCAAAGCTTCTTCATTTCCGCGACGAATCCCGGATGGTCGTGCTCTTCGTAACGGGTCGAGCCCTGGTCGGGCATCAGGAATGCTACCGTCGCATCCGCGACGGCGTTTTGCGCGAAGGCGGACGTACCGCCGAGCATGGATAGGACAAGTGCTGTGGCACCTGCTACCTTGGTTGAAAATTTCGTCATTTCCATATCCTCCCATTGGAAAAAATTGTGTAGCTTCGTCGTTGCAGTGTTTCGCTATGGCCGTTCGGCTGAGCGAACCGCCACGCCTGTCCCGGCGGCTTGCAGTGTTTTGAGGACAAACGTCTACTCTCGCGAACCGCTCCCTGCGCGCTCGCGTTCAAATCGATGTCGGTTTTGGCTCCTCCTCGTCCTCCCTATCGCCTTCTTCGGCGGACCTCCGTCATATTCCCGACAACGGTGCGCGTCCGGCTTGATTAAGCCGCCTTCGCCACGTTGATATTGTCGCCCAATAGCCGCCGGAAACGGGAAGGCGTCATGCCTTTTTCCGCGAGAAATTGCCGGTTGAAATTGGACAGATTGTTGAAGCCGACCTCGAAGCAGATATCGGTGATCGATGCGTGGTCGTCGCTCATCAGGATCTGACAGGCGAGATTGATGCGCAGGCGTTTCACATATTGCACCAGCGACATGCCGGTATGGCGGCGAAAGGCCCGCGAGAAGGCGCCTGTGGATTGTTCGGCAATCCTGGCGAGATCGGCTTCGTCGAAGGATTTCGTCAGATTCTCTCTGATATAGGCGAGTGCCTTGTTGATGCCGGCCGACATGTAGCCCGATGGATCGGGCAGATAGTTCGGGCTGGCGAGAAGCTGGGAATCCTGCGCCCGGCTGAGCAGGCCGACGATCATCATGAAGAGCTCGATGCGACGCACACCGTGAGCCTGCTGCACCTCGTTCATCAGGGGAGCAACCTGGCGGCTGGTATCGGCGCCGAAGAGCACGCCGCGGCGGGAGGCTTCGAGAACCGGATCGAAGGGCCCAAGCTCGGCCAGCACCTTCATCGTGTCGCCGATGAAATTCTCGCTGAACTGGATAAGCTGGCATCGAAGCGGAATGCTCGATCCTTTCGGGACATCGCTGATCCAGTTATGGGGAAGATTAGGCCCGGCAAGCACAAGGTTGCCCGGTTCGAACTCGCCGATGAAGTCGCCGACGAAATATCGTCCGGTCGTCGCCACGACGAGATGAAGCTCGTACTCCGGATGAAAATGCCAACGAACCGTATGATAGGGATAGCCATGCGCCTTCGTTGCGAAGGATTCGCCCGGCCGGATCTGAATGACTTCCAAGTCAGGTTCCATCATTTTCCTCCTCCGAGGACGGGTGGTAAGCCCGCGTGCCAAATTCCCTTTTCGGCTTTATTGTTAAGCGGAGTGTAGTGGGCACGTCTCACGCCCGCCACCACGATTCCCAGGCAAAACTGATACTTTTTTGTCGATCGACGCTTCGCAGCTGGCGGAAAGACGACAGCAATCGGCATTGCACATCATCCGAGGACATGCTTCAGCCCGCCAAGGCGGCAATGACGTTTCTGACCAGTGCAGAGGAGGACAGCCGGCTCGTGGCACAGCTCGGCGCGCCGATCGCGCCGACGCGTACGGAAACGCCGCCACGCGCATTGGCGATCGCAAACATCGACTCGTCGGTCAGATCATCGCCGATGGTGATCGGGCAGCGGTTCCTGAAAGGGTCGGACTGGAAAAATCGCTCCAGCGCATCGCCCTTGCTCGATCGTGCGGGACGTAGCTCGAAGACCATCTTGCCGAGCTGCAACGCCCAGTTCGGCCCGGCCAGCTCCGCATAGTGGTGCATGCGGTCTTCGAGTACCTTTTCATATTCGGGCGCGAGCCGGTAATGGGCGGCAACGGCGGCGCCCTTATCCTCGATCAACACCCCCGGATAGTGCTCGGCTTCCGCAGTCAGCGCGTGCTTCAGCGCCTGAAACTCAGGTGTCGCCTCGACCGTCTGCATTCCCGCGGCGCTCCTGATTTCCGCGCCATGAAGGCCTGCCGTCGGAAATGCATAGGGTTTGAACAGCGCGTCTGCATAAGCAAGCGACCGCCCGGTGACCAGCGCCAAGGCGCCGCCGAGCTTGTTCGACAGGCGGTGAAGTTGTCCGGGAAGCGCCTGCGGAACTTCGATCGCGTCCGGCGTGGGCGCAAGATTGAGCAGCGTCCCGTCGATATCGAGAAACATCGCCCAACGATCCGGCTCTTCCAAGACCAGTGAAAGCATTTCCTGGGTGGCGCTATCGTCCTGCACGGGATTCTCCAAACGCTGCAGTCATTGAAGCTAGGTCGCCGAGCGACGAGGGCAAGGTGAGCTTTCCCGACTCCGGAACATCAAGAGGCTGGTCCGCGTTGTATCTCGCCGCCCGTTCGAGCACTCGCGCCGTAGAAGGTATTTTGATGGCCAAAAGCAGTTCCGACCCCCGTGATGAAGTCAATGCCCCGCTGGCACATGGCGCGTTAAGCCTGCCATTGGTGATGATCGACGATTACAACAACGAGCTGCGGGACAAGAATGGTTTCGTTGGCGACAACGCCAATAAGAAGACTTTTCAAATGAAGCTCGACGATTGGAGAAAACGCGTCCGCAAGGTCGGAGACGACCCGATCGGCAAGACCGCGACGGAAAAGCTTTCCAAGAAGAAGATCGATGCTTTCCTCAAGGGCGACGACATGGAGGCAGCGGCGTTGATCATGGGGGCGGTGGAAGACTTCGCTCAAGACTTTGCCGAGGTGATTGGAAAGTTCCTGAAAGACAAGCGCTGGGGCAAGACGGAACGCATCGTCGTTGGCGGCGGTTTCCGGCAGAGCCGGTTCGGCGAGCTGACCATTGCCAGGACCATGGTTATCCTCAAGGCGGCCGGCATAGACGTCGAGGTCGTGCCGATCGTTCACCATCCCGACGAGGCTGGACTGATCGGCTCGGTCCACCTGATGCCGCGCTGGATGTTCAAGGGCCACGAGGCGATCCTGGCCGTTGATATCGGCGGCACCAACGTTCGCGCCGGCGTCGTTAAATTTGGAAAGGACGACGCACCGAATTTCGCGGATGCGAGCGTATGGGAGTCAGCCATCTGGCGCCATGCCGATGATGAGCCAAGTCGCACCGCAACCATCGAGAAGTTGGCTGCGATGTTGCACGAATTGATCGGGAAGGCGGAGAAGGCCAATCTCAGACCTGCGCCCATTATCGGGATCGCCTGCCCCGGCATCATCAAAGCCGATGGCTCCATCGAACGCGGCGGACAGAACCTGCCGGGCGGAAACTGGGAGAGCGACAGCTTCAACCTTCCCGCCGCGCTGATGAAGGCCATTCCTGAGATAGGCGACGACAGCACATTCGTGATGATGCACAACGACGCCGTCGTGCAGGGATTGTCGCAGATCCCATTTATGACCGACGTCTCGAGGTGGGCGGTACTGACGATCGGTACGGGTCTGGGCAATGCGCATTTCACCAATCGCGAGGCAACGAAGGCGCGATAGGCTCAACCTCCACTGCCCCAGGGCGAACCAACCAAGCCCCGACAGGAAAGAGTGCCCGTTTGCGGAAGATGGAGATGAGATCTGGTCAACCGGGTTAGCGGCAGCTTTGGAGCCCCTCCCCTTTTTTGCTTGCGAAAAGATGGTGATAACGCTCGCGGGTTGTTCTCGTCGGGTTCAAATTGCGCTTATCTCTCCGGCGTCACACTAGCCATTGCGCAGACGAAAGATGGATCATGAACTTCAAGGGAATAAGCGCTCCGCTCAATGCTGTCCGTCTCGAACAAATGCTCGGGCTCGTTCCGTCACGCCGCGATCCTGAAACCCGTGATCCAAACGACAAATCTTCCGGCAATGAACCCGCCCGCGGGCTGGAGGCCGAAAACCAGTACCGTTCGCCTGCCTAAACGACCAAACGGTCTTCGTAGACCGATCTGTGCAAGGTGACGTCGGTCCTTCGCGATGAGCCGGCAATGGCGTTTCGCGCGCAAGATGCCCCGATTTATGAGCATTGCGTGAATGCGATTGACTGTGCTCGGCGCGATCCGCCGAGCCGCAGCAATCATGGTGAGGGAACAGACCGCTGCGAGCTGGGGCCTCGTCTCAGGCGGCGGCATCCTCCTGTCGACGGCTTTAAAGTCTGTCTCGCTTCCAACAACGAAGACATCGCCGACCGTTGAGACGCGGCGCTGTTCGATTCGATATCCCTTCAATGAAACGGTCAGCAAGCCTCCGGCGATCAGCCCCGGTGGCAACAGGAAAATGCTGCACTGCCAAAAAAATCGTCACGCATTTCACTGCGCGTTTTTTCGGCACCACCCATTGACAATTCATCCTTCATGGCACTTGATAGGCTATTCCAGTAAAACAGACAGACGTCCATTATATTGGAATAATGGGAACCATCCATAAGGGGAACGCCATGACCATTTCCTTTCGCACCGGCGTGATGTCGCTGGTCGCCGCCGCCATGTTGTCCACGCCTGTGCTGGCCGACGGCAGCAAGCTCGATGAAGTGCTGGCCCGCGGCCACCTCGTCCTCGGCACGGGCAGCACCAACGCGCCCTGGCACTTCAAGAGCGCAGACGACAAGCTTCAGGGTTTCGACGTCGACATGGGCCATATCATCGCTAAAGCTCTCTTCGGCGATCCCGAGAAGATCGAATATGTGAACCAGTCTTCCGACGCCCGCATCCCGAACATTACCACTGACAAGGTCGACATCACCTGCCAGTTCATGACCGTTACCGGCGAACGCGCCCAGCAGGTTGCCTTCACCATTCCCTATTATCGCGAGGGTGTGGGCCTGATGCTCAAGGCGGACGCAAAATATGCCGACTACGCCGCCCTCAAGGCCGCCGGTTCGTCCGTCACAATCTCGGTTCTCCAGAACGTCTATGCCGAGACAATGGTGCATGCGGCCTTGCCGGAGGCGACCGTCGATCAGTATGATTCAGTCGACCTGATCTATCAGGCCCTGGAGTCGGGACGCGCCGACGCCGTCGCCACCGATCAGTCGTCGCTCGCCTGGTATATGACCCAAAATCCGGGCCGCTATAAGGACGCCGGCTACGGCTGGAACCCCCAGACCTACGCCTGCGCGGTCAAGCGCGGCGACCAGGATTGGCTGAACTTCGTCAACACCGCCCTGCACGAAGCCATGACCGGCGTTGAGTTCGACTTCTACGCCAAGTCCTTCAAGACCTGGTTCGGCAAGGATCTGACGCCACCGCAGATCGGCTTTCCTGTGGAATTCAAGTAACGGCGATGCGGAGCGGGATAGTTCTCCCGCTCCGCTGCGCAGGATGATTTCAGGCCGGAGCGGCCTAAAATCTGAATCCTGTTCTACATTATAGAGTTAGAGCATGATGTCGTCCGAAAACCGCTCACACTTTTCGGCATCATGCTCTAAAAAACCGCTCACGTTTTTCGGCATCCTGTTCAGTTTGAAAGGGCGGCCCGTATGGGTTACACGTTGAATTTCGGCGCCGTCTGGCGCAATTTCGATTTTCTTTTGAGCGGGCTCGCGCTCAGCCTCGGCCTTGCGGTGATCTCGATCCTGATCGGGGCTGCGATCGGTCTTGCCGTGGCATTCGCGCTGACGTCCAAAAGCCGCTTCGCGGTCGTTCCTGCACGGGTCTATGTCACGGTAATCCGCAACCTGCCGATTCTCGTCCTGGTGCTTTTCGTCTTTTTCGCGCTGCCGCAGATGGGCTTGCGCCTCGACAAGATAAAAAGCTTCGTGCTGGTCCTATCGCTCTATTCCGGCGCCTATCTGGCCGAGGTGTTCCGCGCCGGCCTGTTGTCGATCCCGAGAGGATTGACGGAAGCCGGCCTTGCCATCGGCCTGACGGGAATGCAGATCCGCAGCTCCATCATCGCGCCGCTGATGCTGCGCAACGTGCTGCCATCGCTGTCCTCGACGATCATCTCGCTCTTCAAGGACACCTCGCTCGCCGCCGCCATCGCCGTGCCGGAGCTGACCTTTGCTGCCCGCAAGATCAATGTCGAAAGCTTTCGCGTCATCGAAACCTGGATGGTCACATCGGCGCTTTACGTCGCGACCTGTTTCCTCATCGCCGCCGTGATGCGCTTCGTCGAGCGCCGCCTGGCCCTGCCGAGATAGACCTGATGACCCACACCTTTCTCGAACAACTCTGGATCGCCCGCTACGTCATCATCAACGGTGTCGGCGTGACCGTGTCGATCTCGCTGCTGGCCATCCTCGCGGGTTCCGTCCTCGGCGTTTTCGTCGGCCTGGCGCTCGTCTATGGCGGCGTTGTTTTGCGTGTGGCCGTGCGCGCCTATACCGATATCATCCGCGGCACGCCGGTGCTCGTGCTCGTGCTGGCGAGCTACTATGTCTCTGCCGCCGTCGGTCTCGATCTCGGGCCGTTTTCAGCCGGCGTGCTCGCCCTTGCTGTTTTCTGCTCCTCGCATGTCGGCGAAATCGTGCGCGGTGCGCTTCAGGCGATCCCGAAGGGGCAGACTGAAGCCGCCAAGGCGATCGGCCTGACCTTTACCCAGACCTTTACCTCGGTGCTGTGGCCGCAGGCCATGCGCCAATGCCTGCCGGCCTGGGTGAATACGGCCGCCGAAATGGTGAAGGCCTCGACGCTGCTCTCGGTCATCGGCGTCGCCGAGCTTCTGCTGCGCACGCAGGAGATCATCTCCCGCAATTTCATGAGCCTCCAGTTCTATTTCCTGGCCGGTGGTCTCTATTTCATCGTCAATTACGGCATCGAGCACTTCGGCAAATATGTCGAGCGCAAGACCGCCCTGCCGTCCTGAGGAGTTCCCCCGATGGCCAACACCATTCTCGACATCAAAGGCCTGCGCAAGACCTACGGCATCCACGAGGTCCTCAAAGGCGTCGATTGCGCCGTCGCGGAAGGCGAGGTCATTTCCATCATCGGCTCGTCCGGCTCCGGAAAAACCACCTTGCTGCGCTGCGTCAACATGCTGGAAGAATTTCAGGGCGGCACGATCAGCCTCGATGGCGAGGAGATCGGCTATCGCGCCGAAGGCGCGACGCGGCGCCGCAAGAGCGAGAAGGAAATTGCCCGTCAGCGCGCGCTGACCGGCATGGCTTTTCAGCAGTTCAATCTCTTCCCGCATATGAGTGCGGCTGAAAACGTCATGCTCGGCCTCGTCAAGGTAAAGAAAATGACGAAGCCGGAGGCCCGAGCCATCGCGGAAAAATGGCTCGATCGTGTCGGCCTCGCCGCGCGCACGAACCACTATCCCGGACAGCTTTCCGGCGGCCAGCAGCAGCGCGTCGCGATCGCCCGCGCCATCGCCATGTCGCCGAGGCTAATGCTGTTCGACGAGGTGACCTCGGCGCTGGATCCGGAGCTGGTGGGCGAAGTGCTGCAGGTCATTAAGGGGCTTGCCGCCGACGGCATGACCATGCTGCTCGTCACCCATGAAATGCGCTTCGCCTACGAGGTTTCATCACGCGTCATCTTCATGAACCAGGGGGTTATCTGCGAGGAGGGAGATCCGAAGGAAATGTTCGTGCGGCCGAAGACCGAACGGCTCGCAGAATTCCTCAAAACCTCGAGTTTCAACTAAAAAAGGGCGAGGACGATCGGCTACCCCGGGTAGGCGTCGACCGCATGCTAGAGATATCGTGACGGGCTTTAGCAAGCTGCTGAAATTCGCTCTGCGTTGGCGCAATCGCTTGCTGTGGGTTTTGTTTTTTCACAGATCGCTGTCGTGCGGCGGGATTCTGTCCGGTTGAGACAGGTCTTCTGGCCATATCGGCTTATCGACCTCCCTCAAGACACTTCGCCCGTTGATCCCATCAATTTGGGAAGGCGGATGATGTTGTAGCGGCCATACGCCGCCGAGCGATCTTGCAGCGTTTATCCAGGTTCATTGCGCTTTCCTTGCGGGTGATAAATCATTTACCCATCGCAAGTCAGGCTTCATCCTTGACCCACCCTTCAAAAGCAACCAATGAACCGCACCGACATCAATTTTCTTTCCCCTATCCTCTTGTGCAACCATCAGAAAACCTTCCCATGACTAATCCTGTCAGGGTCTATTCCATGCCCGGAACATGTTTTTTCGATCTGGCTCCGGCTGCGGGCGGCGAGCCTTATCGGATATTCCTGTCCATTCCCGCGGAGAGACCGCCGACGGAAGGATGGCCGCTTCTCGTCATGACCGACGGCAACGCCACGTTCCCCTTCGCGGTGGCGAGCCTTGTCACGCAGGCACCTTATCCTACGGGTACGAATGTCGGTTGGGGGGTGATCGCGGCGATCGGCTATCCCACAGACGAGCCTTATGATCCACTCCGCCGGTCTTGGGACCTCGGTCCTCCGCCGGTCAAATCCTACCCGCCCTTCGTTGAGGGCGGTCCCCCGGTTGCCATTGGAGGAACCGACAAACTGGTGGATTTCATCGAGAACGAGTTGATACCGCGGATTGCGGAGATGGTGACACTGGATCCGCTGCGCCGATCGCTTTTCGGGCATTCCTTCGGCGGTCTCTTTACGCTCTATGCCCTGTTCGAGCGTCCAGGTCTGTTTGCCAATTGGATTGCGGCCAGCCCAACCATTTATTGGGAGAACAGCGAAATCCTCAACAATGAGGCGCAGCGTCAACTCATCCCGGGAAATTCCGCCTTCCTACATTTGTCCGCCGGAGAATATGAAGGTGACGAACTGGCCCCCTTTCAGTACCGGAACGAGGATGCCGCCATACGTCTGGAGAAGAGAAAGACGGAGCGGACGATCCTCCTAGCGCAGGATATGGCGGAGCGATTGAACAACACTACCGACGGGTTGCGTGCGGAATTCGAACTCTATGCCGGCCAGACCCACATGTCCGTTCTTGCAGCGGCCGTGAACCGTGCAATTGGTATCGCGTTCGCAGTCGATGGTTTTGCGGTCAGCTGAGGCCCTCACGCAGCGATATTTGCTGCAAGTCATCGGTCCGGTCGCTCGGAAGGGTTCGCGGTTCCGGGATGCCCATGCTTAAAAACTAAAAACTAAAGCGCGTTGCATGGATCAAGTTTGACGCGACGCGCTTTAAGGGCCGGCAGCAGGGGCGATCTGCATTTGCGCAGGGGATGGGGCAGTCGAACCGGTCATTTCCGTCCCGATGCCTGGATCTGTATTGGAGGTCTGACCTGCTTTCGTATCAGTCGAGACTTGCGAGTTTACTGAGACCTGGTCTGTGCCGATAGGCTGGGGCGAAATCTTGCCGTCGGACGAAGCAACGCGCCAGACGGCATTGCCGGCGTCATCGGCTACGAGGAGGGCTCCCGTCCCATCGATCCCGACGCCGACCGGCCGTCCTCTCGCCTGGTCGCCGTGGATAAAGCCTGTGACAACGTCCTGCACCTTGCCGGATGGCTTGCCGTTTTCGAATGGCACGTACACCACTTTGTAGCCGTTGAAGCTGTCCCTGTTCCAACTGCCGTGCTCTCCGATGAATGCGCCGTTGGCGTAGGCGGTTGGAAGTGCCGAATTCATTGAGAAGGCCAGTCCGAGTGCTGCGACATGGCTTGACAGGGCATAGTCGGGTGGGATCGCCTTTTCAACCATGTCGGGCCGCGGCGGATGCACACGCGCATCGACATGTTTTCCATAATAGCTCCAGGGCCAGCCGTAGAAGCCGTCTTCCTTGACCGACGTCATGTAGTCGGGAACAAGGTTCGGACCAAGTTCGTCGCGCTCGTTGACAACGGCCCACAGCGCGCCGGTCTCGGGATTGAAGGCCAGGCCGTTCGGATTGCGCAAACCAGAAGCGAAGACACGCGCGGCACCGCTCTGCCGATCGACCTGCCAGATGGCTGCGCGACCCTTCTCGGCTTCAAGACCGTTCTCGACAATATTGGAATTCGAACCGACCGATACATAGAGCATCTGCCCATCCGGGCTGAGCGCCAGATCTTTTGTCCAATGGTGATCGATCGGACCACCTGGAAGCGGGGTGAGAACTTTCGGCTGCGCAGTGATTTCATTCTGCCCGAGTTCATAGGGGTAGGCGAGGATGGCGTCCGTAGAAGCGACATAGAGAGTGTTGTCGATCCACGCCACGCCGAACGGCGAATCCAGCTTCTTCAGGAGGTCGTGCTTCTCATCCACCGTGCCGTCGCGGTTCGTGTCACGCAGCAATGTGATGATGTTACTTTCTCTCTTCTCACCGCCACCGCTGCCATGAGCGATCGACATGATCCAGCCTCGAATGAAATCTTTCGGCCGTGAGGTCGGTTCAACAGATGGTCCGCGGGACTGGATCACCAGCACGTCGCCGTTCGGCAAGGTGTGGATCGTCCGAGGGTTGGCGAGGTCCTTGACATAGGCCGTGATCTTCAAGCCATCCGGTGCGGCCGGTGCCTCGCCATCTTTCCACCCGACGACCTCCGCCACTTTCAGGTCGGGGAGCAGGGAGAAGGCCGGATCCGGAAGGACCGGGTTCGGTCCAATCTGTTGAGACATGTCAAAATTTCCGCTTTGCGCGTAAGCGGCAAGGCCCGCGGTCACAGAAATCGACAGAACCGAAGCGCCGAGGATTTGGGACTTCATCATCATATCCTCCAGGCCAGTCTGGCATATTTGCGGGCAGAAACGGCTGCGGCCATCAGGCACAACAGAAAGGTCGCTGCCGAGAGCATCAGTCCATACGGAACCACGGCGGTCCAGCCATCGCCCGCATGGATAAGGCTGTTGGCAAAGGCGAGTGCCAGTACGATCAGGTAGAGGAGGGAAGACAGGACGGGAGGCCGTAGGGGGCGGGTGCGAGGACGCATCAGATCCATCAAACCAGCCGGGACCGCGAGCGCACCGAACACCAGTCCGGCGAATAGCAACCAGGCGGAGAAGTTCTGCCACATTAAATTGCCGCTCTGCCAAAAGGCGATATCGGTCACGAGTGCGAGCGTGAAGCAGACGAAGGGAAACGGGACAAAGAGCGACTGTATCGGGTATGCGGCCGCATCTCGGTCACTGGAGGAAAGTATAGCCATGGCCCGCTCCGTGGGACAGAGTGCTTTGGAGATGCTTACCAAACCGCGGCCGCAGGAGATGGTTCCGTGCTCATGGAACGCTGCGGCATTGCCCAGGCGAAGTTGATCGACTGCAGGCCGGTATTCTCCGACCGCTGCGCCAATCGAAATCCTATGGCGAGGAATGGACGCCATCGAGAACCTGCCGTGCCTCGGTCCGCGGCGCGGCGACGGAATGACGCTTGACGAGCGAGCATTCGAGCTTGGCAATAGGATAACGTTTGCCCGGCATGGTTTCCGGATTGAGATGTTCGATCGCCCATTGACCCATGGCAAGATGTGGAAGGACCGAAGTGGTCAGTGGGGGGACGAGATGCCGTGAAATTTCTTCGTCGTCATAACCCACCACCGACATGTCCTGGGGAATGCGAAGCCCCGCATCCTTAAGCGCTTCGTAGCACCCGATGGCGGTGCGGTCGTTCTGGCAGAAGATCGCGGTCGGAGGCTCTTTCAGAGCCAGCAGTTTCATCGTGGCGGCGTAGCCGGCACTGGCCGACCAGTCGCCTTCGATGACCAATTCCGGATCGAAGGGGATATCGGCGGTTGCCAGCGCCCGGCGATATCCCGTCAGCCGGTCCTGCGCGGCTTGCATCCAGATTTCACCGGTGATCGTCGCGATGCGATGATGCCCATGGGTGATCAGATGCCGGGTGGAGCTCTGCCCTCCGGCGATCTCGCTCGGCACCACGGCGGGAAAAGCATGGTCCGCCGTATAACAATTCAGCAGGACCGTCGGGATGTTGAGCTTGCTGACATAGGAAGGAAGCTCTACCTGGCGGGTATAGATCGTCATATAGATGAGCGCCGAAATGCCGCCGCTCGTCAACGCCTGGATGGCTTTCGGCTCCATGATGGGATCGCTGAGCGTCTGGGTTACCAACAGGACATTGCCGGCGTTCCAGGAGGCTTGCCGCGCGCCTTCGATTGCAACGATCGCTTCCGGGCTGGTGGCGAGTTGATCCACGGCAAAACCGATCACATTGTCCAGTCCCGAATAAGAGGCCTTCGTCGTATAAGTCGGCCCCGTGTAGCCGAGTGTGCGCGCAACCTCCCATACGCGGTCGCGGGTTTGCTGCGAGATACGGGTGCCGGGCGTGTCGTTGAGAACGAAGGAGACGGCCGCCTGCGAGCAGCCGGCGGCGGCGGCGATATCCATCATCGTCACGCGGGCAGGCTTGTCCGCGGCGGGCTTATTGCTCTTTTGGGTTTTGGGTTGTCGCATTCGCGGAAAACTGTCTTTGCCTGAATTTGCCGTTTTGGTAATTACTATTAGCATCCATCTGAAAGCGCTGGCAATTGCATCAATTGCTGCAACGCCGCCAGTTACTGGTAATTGCCAGTACAAAATTGCTTCTGTGTCGACGCACGATGAAATGTTTTGATCTGGATTGATAATACTATTTACTAATTAAAATTCTTCTATACCGTCACGGAGCGATCGGAACCAATGCCACTCGTCGCTTTGCGGCGGCCCTGGGAGGGGGCGCATCCGGCCGGCCGTGAGTCGAAAACGGGCCCATGCACTGCGGCCCCTCGGGAGGTGTATTATGAAACAGCTGAAACGCAATGCAGCCTTGTTCTTCGCCGGGTTGATGATGAGCGCGGCCCCGATTGCCGTATCCCATGCCGCCGACAAACCGACACTTGCATTCGTCGTCAACGGAGCGTCCGACTTCTGGAAAGCCGCAGAAGCGGGTGTGAAGAAGGCGCAGGCCGAAATGCCCGACTACCAGATGGAGCTGAAATACCCTGAGCAGGCGGCTGTCGCCATTCAGCAGCGTCTCATGGAAGATCTGGTCAGCGCCGGCGTCAAGGGGATCATGGTCTCCGCTGTCGATCCCAAGACCCAGACGGACGGTCTGAACAAGATCGGCTCGCAGACGGCGCTCTTCACCACCGACAGCGACGCGCCGAAGACCAACCGCGTCGCCTATATCGGCTCATCCAATGTCGATGCCGGGATGCAGGCCGCCGAAATCGCCAAGAAGGCGATGCCGGACGGCGGCAAGTGCATCGGCTTCGTCGGCCTGCTCGGTGCCGATAATGCCAAGGAACGTATCCAGGGCATGAAAGACGGCCTGAAAGGCACGAAAATCGAGCTGACAGATGTACGCGGCGACGATATCGACCAGACGCGTGCAAAGAAGAACGTCGAGGATGCGCTGGTGGCGAGCCCCGACGTCACCTGCATGGTCGGCTTCTATTCCTACAATACGCCGCGCATCTATGAGGCGCTGCGCGACGCCGGCAAACTCGGCCAGATCACCGTCGTCGGCTTTGATGACGATCCGATCACGCTGGGCGGCGTCAAGGAAGGCACGATCGCAGCAACCGTCGTGCAGCAGCCGTTCGAATGGGCCTATCAGGGCATGAAGCTGATGGCCGCCTACCTCAAGGGCGACAAATCAGGCGTTCCCAGCAACGGCTTGATCATCATCCCGACGGTGATCATCGGCAAGGATGACGTTGACAAGTATGCCGCCAGCCTCAAGGCTATGTCTGGAAAATAACCCTCTTTCGCGGCGGCGGCATGCGCCGCTGCCGCGATAGACGTCTTATGCCGACACCCGCATTAGCTGCCATGGACAGGCGATGAACCATAGCTCCGACATCCCGTCACCGGACCCGCTTGCAACGCCGTTCCTTTCGCTTTCCGGCGTTGGCAAGACTTATCCGGGCGTCGTGGCGCTCGAGGGCATGTCGCTCGATATCATGCCGGCAGAGGTCATCGGCCTCGTCGGCGAAAACGGCGCCGGAAAATCGACGCTGATGAAAATCCTTGGCGGCGTGATCGCACCCGATCGAGGCACGATCCTGCTCGATGGTGCGGAGCTTCGCTCCCTGACTGTGGAATCGAGCATCTCATCCGGCATCGCCTTCGTGCACCAGGAACTCAATCTCTTTGAAAACCTCGACGTTGCGGCCAATATCTTTCTCGGCCGCGAACCGCTGAAGGCGGGACCTTTCAAGCTCGTCGATCGCGATCGGCTGCGCGACATGGTGAAGCCGCTGTTGAAGCGCGTCGGGGCGCATTTTACCGCCGACACACCGGTTGCGTCGCTTTCCCTTGCCGAGCAGCAGATGGTGGAAATCGCCAAGGCGCTGTCGATCAACGCCAGGCTGGTCATCTTCGATGAACCGACTTCCAGCCTGCCGCTGGCCGAAACCGAGCGGCTTCTGAGCATTATCAAATCGCTGAAAGCAGACGGCATCAGCGTCATTTTCATCTCGCATCGCCTCCACGAGGTTGAGCGCGTCGCAGACCGGGTCGTCGTCCTGCGCGACGGTACGCTCGTCGGCACGCTCGCGAGGAAAGACATCGGCCACGATCAGATGGTCAAGCTGATGATCGGCCGGGTGCTTGCGGCCCGAACCGCAAAACCGCAGCGCGCGCCGGGCTCGGTGGCGCTGAAGGCAAGCGGCGTGCGCACCGAAGCTTATCCCGGCCGTCCCGTCGATCTGGAAATCCGCTATGGAGAAATCATGGGGCTTGCTGGCCTCGTCGGGTCCGGCCGCACCGAGCTTGCAAGGGTCTTCTTCGGCATCGACCGGAGCTATGGCGGAAGCATCCTGCAGGACGGACAGGAAATTTCCGTCCGTTCCGCCCGCGACGCCGTCGCTCGCGGCATTTTCCTGGTGCCGGAGGATCGCAAGCGCAACGGCATTCTTCTCGATTTCCCGATCGCCCAGAACATCACCCTTGCCGATCTTCCCAAGCTTTCCAGCCGCTTCATGCTGTCTGCCGAACGGGAGACGGCGGCGGCCGAAAAGCAGCGGGTTCGGCTGGCGATCAAGGCGCCCTCCGTTTCGACGCGAACCGGTACTCTGTCCGGCGGCAACCAGCAGAAGGTCGTGCTTGCCAAATGGCTGTCGATGAGCCCGAGGGTGATGATCTTCGACGAGCCGACGCGCGGCATCGATATCGGCGCCAAGAACGAGATTTACGGCCTGATGCGAGCGCTGGCCGATGCCGGGGTGGCGATCCTGATGATCTCCAGCGACATGGAGGAGGTGATCGGCGTTTCCGACCGCATCGCCGTCATGCACGAGGGCCAGATCGCCGGCATATTGGAAGAGGACGAATTCAGCCAGGAAAACGTCCTTTTGCTTGCGGTCGGCAAAAGCGTAAAATAGCGGCTGCGGCCAATATACAAGTATCGGGGAATGGATCTCGAATGGTCAAAAAAGATCTCGGACTGCTGCTGTTGATTGTCGTCGTCGGCATCGTCGTCGCCGTCATCAATCCGCGCTTCCTGCTGCCGATCAACCTGGCCAACACCGCCAACCTGATCGGCCTGTTCGGCATCCTGTCGATCGGCCAGGCCTTTGTCATCATTACCGGCGGTATCGAACTTTCTGTCGGCTCGCTCGTCGCACTTCTCGGCGTGCTGTTCGTCGACTTCATTGCCGTCCAGGATATGTCATGGATGTTGGCGCTGCCGCTCATTCTCGCGCTTGGCGCGATGATAGGGGGCGTCCACGGCTGGCTGATCACCCGGCTCAATCTGCAGCCCTTCGTCGTCACTCTCTGCGGCCTGCTGATTTATCGTGGGGCAGCCCGCTTCTACACCGCCGACGGAACGGCGGGCTTTGCTTTCGGCCAGAATTTCCCAGAGCTCGAATTCCTGACCGCCGGACGGTTCTACGGTGTTCCCAATAGCTTCACCGCCCTCGTGATCATTGCGGTGGTCATGTGGATCATGCTGCATCGCTCGGTCTTCGGGCGTTATCTCTACGCGATCGGGAAGAATGAGGAGGCGGCCCGCTATTCCGGTATTCGGACCAGCCGCATGATCATGTCGGCCTATGTCATCTGCGGGCTGCTGACGGCGCTTTCGGCGATTTATTTCGCCATGTACACACGCTCGATCTCGCCGGCGAGCCATGGCCAGTTCTACGAACTCTACGCGATTGCCGCCGCCGTCCTCGGCGGCTTTTCGCTGCGCGGCGGCGAGGGATCGATCGTCGGCGTCGTGCTCGGCACGGTCCTGCTCCAGGAGCTGCAGAACCTCGTCAATCTGCTTGGCATCCCGTCGTCGCTGAATTTCGCCGTCATGGGCGGCGTAATCCTCATCGGCGTCCTGATCGACCAGCAATGGCACGCCATCCGCGCAAAGCGCCGCGTCGTCTCTGCCGCCCGGCAGACCGAAACCCGTCATTCGAGCGAAGGCAGTTTGCCTGTGGCTGCCAATCAGGATTAGGTCATCCGCTGCAAATCGCGCTCGCTCATCGTTATCAATCCCATCTGCAATCTCCGCCGTCATCAAAACGGGGAGAGTGTGACATTCCAACTTTGCAGAAACACGACATTCCAGCTTTGCGGCCACAAATAATGTCAAAGCCGGTTAGAGATGCGACACTGGCACTGTTGATCAGCCCCCGATCCGACCGGCTGGACTGTTTGCCAGGGAGGAGCGGGGCGGGTGAGGAATTGCTTCTTCGGCTTCAGCTTTGAAACGGTGAATGCCAGTTCATTCGGCCGCCTCCCCTGCGGTGCGATGTCGAAAATCATCTGACCGAGGTGTCCTTGGGTGGATATCAGACTGAGTTGAGGAAGGCTTAGCCCACCGCATCAACGTGCGAGCGTTAGCCAATCGCCGATCGTTGTCCCAAAACGCCGCATGGAACGTGTTGCGGGGATGGCGGGGTGCTCGGTTGCTAGGGTCTTTCTGACTTCACGCGGGCTGAGCCCGAACTCATGGCTGAACGCGCGCGTAAAATTGGCTGCAACGTCGAAGCCGGCGGCCTCGGCAATCTCCGAGATCGGCCTGTTGTCGGAGGGGTTGGTAAGATCCGCATATGCCTGCAGCAATCGACGTTTGCGAATGTAATTGAAGACGCCCCCGCTCGTTTCGAACAATTGGTAGAGCCGCGTCCGCGAGATACCCAGCGCTCGGCACATGACGTCAGGCGTCAAGCTATCGGAATGAAGATTGAGGTGAATATAGCGATGCGCCCGCTCCATCAGCCCCATATTGGTCTGTTCCTGACCGCGATCCAAACTTGCGGACGATGCAGCGCATGCAACGACCATATCGCCGATCGTCCGTATGATCCGCGGCACCTCCTCCACCGTCAAATTGCCGAGGTTGGCTTCCAGGCCGTCGATATAGCTGACGAGCAATTCGGCGAGGCTCCCGGAGAGGGCGATGTTGTGGGCGTTCTGCAGAAGGGGCGCATCACGGGTCAACAGTTCATAGGGCAGGAAGACGAGCACCGCGGCTGAATCGGTCATCCGCCCACGGTAGGGATAACCGAGAGACCTGAAAAATATCTCACCCGGGCCGGTCTCCGTGACATGGCGATTGGCCTCGGTCCAGGCTCGGCCGCTGCGAAGTACGCCGACGTTCCAGTGATCGATTGGGCTCGACCGCAGCATGGCCTGATCGCGAATATAGCTGCATGCTTGCACGCGCTGCTGGACGATGAGGATATCGCCGAGATGCCAGCCGGTCTGTTCCGCGAGAAAACCGTCGTCCTCAGATTGTCCGTTCGGCAGATGAACATCCACAAGCGGCGCCATATGTGATCGCCAGGACTGGAATTGTTCTTTCGGCGGCAGGTCTCGCGTCGAAAACCGCAACGGCACCAATGCAGGCGGAACGTCCACCCGATGTTCTTTCTGCGGGGACGGTTCGCGCGGCCAGCGCCGCCGCTCCAGGTGGGCCGGCCATTCCTTCCCAGCAGCGGGGTCATCCCCAGACTCCGTAACCATCGTATTTCTCCAGCGCATTAGCCGGCTGAAACGTCCCCGCAGCCCATCCGATAAACCGAATCGACTGAAGTCCTACGTGCATAAGCTACTTATCATATTCCTATACGAGCAGAAATGGACGGACCGATAATTTTCGGGATGTGGCGATAACGACAATTGCGTCCTGTTCCGATATTTAAATGAGCAAGGGTTAGTTCCGAAGGACGGTTGGAAAGCCCAACTACTCACTTGCCAGTGCAATGCAGTTTCAAAGCACTCTCAACGTGAAAGACACTAAATCACAACAAAATATGCAAGCAGAGGAGGATAGGTCGTGAACTATCGGGGCAATATTCGTGCGCGCTTTGCGCGAGCATCGGCTTACGACAGGCATTCCTATCCGCATAACTGTCAGGCGCGAGGAAAAATTCCTATCGCCAATCGTGCGGGTTTCCTCTGCTCACCTTCTTGCGAGACGCTCCTGAGGCCGGACATCGGCAAATAGGCGCGCGAAGGGGTTGCGCGCAGGCCGAGGCCGTCTGTGTCGATGCGTAATAAGGCCGACGCTTGCACGCAACCCTTACCCTATCCACCCATTGGCGAATTGTGTGACGCTGCCCATTGGCAGAACGGAGGCTAAGATGACGACCGCATGTGATGAGAAACAAATCGAATTGAAGCCGATTTCGAGCTGCAGACGAGAGGTCGAAGTCGCAATGGTGGAAATGCTCGTCAGTTTGCAGAAACATGGATGGTCGGCTGCGGAATTGGCATTGGAGCTCGCAGATGCCTCCGAAGATCTCGTCATGCTGATCGCGACCAAAAAGCTTCGGCCGAATTAGAAAAACGATCGCGTGGAATTATTCTGTTTTTGTCTTGATGCGATGGCAGCATTGTCAGGCGCGGCGCAGTGATTTCCAATCACGTCAGTCGCCGCGCCTGAGATCGCTTGACCATTCCCTGCGCCAATCGACACGATGCCAGGCCTATGCCGGCGGCATTTCGTCCAGAGCCGAACTGTTTCTGCTGCAGGCTTGCGACCATCACTTGTCTAAAAATTTCAATGCGCTAAAATATGCAAGAATGAGTTGCATCCGGACCAGCTCGATTGGGACGGATGACTGCAGAAGCGATACCTTCGGATGCCAATATGATCTGGAATCATCGCATCACACGCATCGTTGTCGGCCTACTGCTGCTGACACTGGTGACCGTCGTTTCATTGCCGACGATTACCGGCTTTACGAGCCTTGATGGCACGGTCAATGCGCGGTTTGCTGTCGTTAATGCCCCAATCGACGGCACGATTGCGGAAGAACCCCTCAAGGTCGGCAGCCCGGTCAAAGCGGGACAATCCCTCGCAGAAATCAGAAATACGCGCGTCAATCGTGCAATCCTCGCCTCGCTCGAGGCAGATCGCAACACGGCGCTCGACCGCGTCGCAGCACTTAAAAAGGAACGCGAGGAGCTCTCCGCGCTTCGCGAGGAATTATCTGGCAGATTGGAAGTCTACAAGCAGACCACCATTGCCAATCTCGAACGCGAAGTCGAAATCCTGCGGAAGAAAGTTGAGGTGTCGCAAGCTCAGGATCTGGTCGCCCAGGTCGACCTGAGCCGCCGGATGCAGCTCGAGTCAAAAGGCATTCTGACGCAGAAGCTGGTTGAGGCTGCGCGTGCGGCCGGCGCTGCGACCGGCGGCGAGGTCGAGATCAGCAATCTGACTGTCGATCAATTGCAACAAAGGCTCAATGCGGTCCGGCAGGGTATCTTTGTCTTCGGCGACGGACAGAATGACGTGCCTTATTCGCGACAGCGTGAAGACGAGGTTGTCGTTCGCATCAACGACTTGAACTCACGCATAGCGGAAAACGAGACGCGAGCGACCGAAGTTCAAAAGCAGCTGGTCAAAGAGGCGAACCGCGTCAGCAGCCTTGAATCCGCAACCGCAATAGCGCCGTTCGACGGCGTTGTCTGGGCCAGGAGTATCGTCAACGGTTCCAACGTCGTGCTGAATGACGAGCTGATGCGCCTCCTCGACTGTCGGGAGCTGTTTGTGGATATCCTTGTTCCCGAGGTCAACTATGACGAGATCTATCCGGACCTTGTTGCGCAGGTGCGCTTGTTCGGCCGCAGCGATGTCTTCAAAGGTACGGTCATTTCCGTCAGAGGCAGTTCGGCTTCGGTCGAGACCGATTCCTTTGCCGCCAGTTTGCCGCCGTCGACACAACGCAACGCCCGCATTCGGGTTCGCCTCGATCCATCCTTCATGAACGATGACTTTGCGAACTCCTGCCAGGTAGGGCGCACAGTGCAGGTACGGTTTTCCAAACACGGTATCGACGTATCCAACTGGGTCAAAAGCCTGTGGTTCAGTATCTTGTAGCGCTGGTTCCGACCTTTCTCGTTCTGGCCTTCTTTTTCCTGGGGCCGTTCAATTGGTCGCGCCATCACACCTGGACACGGGCGGTGACCTGCGCGTTTGTCGGTGCATTCGCATTGCGATACATGTTCTGGCGCTTGACGGAGACTGTGCTTCCCTATCCCGACGGCGGTCCGAGTTTCTACTGGGTCTGGATCCTCTTCATCGTCGAGATTCTGGCCTGCGTCGAAGTCATCCTCTTTCTGGTATTGATGAGCCGCTACGTCGACCGCAGCGCGGAAGCGGACAGGCTGGCACGCGTTTTCTTTGCGCGGGAGCAGTGTGAACTGCCGACTGTCGATGTTTTCATTCCGACCTATAATGAGCCGCTCGACGTCCTCGAGCGAACCATCATCGGCGCCCGCTCGCTGGATTATCCTGCCGACAAATTGAATGTGTATGTGCTTGACGATCAACGCCGGGATTGGCTGAAGGCCTATTGCCAGGAAAAGAACGTCATCCACGTCACGCGCGGCGACAACAGCCATGCCAAAGCAGGCAACATGAACAACGGGCTGAAGGTCAGCTCGGGCGAGTTTATTGCGATCTTCGACGCCGATTTTGTGCCCTATCGGCATTTCCTTCGCCGGACGCTGCCCTTCTTTTCAGATGACAGCATCGGCATCGTCCAGACACCGCAACATTTCTTCAATGTCGATCCGGTGCAATCAAACCTTGGCCTGGAGAATATCTGGCCGGACGAGCAGCGCTTGTTCTTCGACGAGATCGCGCCCAGCCGAGACGCCTGGGACGTCAGTTTCTGCTGCGGGTCATGCTCGATTGCCCGCCGCGATGCCGTCGACGCAATAGGCGGATTTCCGACGGAGTCGATCACCGAAGACCTGCTGACAACGCTTTCGATGCTCAACAAAGGCTACAAGACGCGCTATCTGAACGAGCGGCTATCGATGGGGCTGGCCGCCGAAAACCTGACCGGTTATTTCGTGCAGCGCGAACGGTGGTGTCAGGGGGGTATTCAAACCCTTTACCTCTATAATGGCCCACTGCGCGGCCCGGGATTGACGCTCTTTCAACGGATCATGTTCCTGCCGGCGTCATGGCTGGTGCAGTATCTGGTCCGCTTCACGATATTGCTCGTCCCGATCGTCTATCTCTGGTTCGGCCTGCTCCCGCTCTATTTCACCGACATAGCCGATTATGTCTCTCATCAGGTGCCGCTGCTGGCCGCGTATTTTCTGCTGATGCTGTGGATCACGCCGACGCGCTATCTGCCTGTGATTTCCAGCGCCGTCGGGACCTTTTCGACATTCCGCATGTTGCCGACCGTGGTCTCCAGCCTGGTGAGACCATTTGGCAAGCCGTTCCGGGTGACGCCAAAGGGCAGCAGCAACGAGGCCAACCAGTTCGACCGCTACAGCTTCGCCTGGATCGCAATCATGATCACGGTCACCGTCCTTGGACTTCTGGTCAACGTCGTACCGGAAACGTCGCATGTACAAGGCCAGTTTTCACCGGTCGCGGCGTGGTGGTCAGGCATCAATATCGTCGTCCTGCTCATCGCGTCACTGATCTGCTTTGAGAAACCCCGGCGTCTGTTTCATGCGTTCAAGCTCGATGAGCCCGCTGTCGTCGACGATGTCCCCGGCCAAATCGTCAGTCTGGCACTTGATAAGGCGGTCGTTGCAGTCCCCAGCATGGCCCGATTTCAATCCAAATCGGTCATGCTGAAACTCCCCGGCTTCGCCCCGTTCAAAGCGGAGCTCGGACAGGTCACTCAACGACGAAGCAGCATAAGCCGCGGCGGCGACAAGCAAGCCTATTACCTGCACCTGTATTTCGAACTCGGCGGCGCTGCTCGCGACAGCATGATTGTCAAACTCTAAACCGGCCAATATTCCCGCGACATTCGCGACATCGACAAGGTTGCCGTCTCTCTTAATCTGTTGTTGCGCTCATTCGGACGAACGCGCACCCTGTAGCCGGCTCATGAGAGAGGTCGTCGCTTCTTTGACGAAGTTCGCCTCATTTGATCGCTTTGAAAGGACTCGAACCACCGACCCGGCGATTCCCGCGTGTGGCGTATAGCAAATTTACGGGACTGGACCCTGGTCAAATAGGGCTGGTTGCGTTCGCTCACTTCACAATGCGATAGGCGATATGCTGAGCGAGCGGCGTGTCGAGCATGCTGGTGGGCTCAAGCTTGATTTGATTGGGCAGCATGTCGAACAGGCGAGTCCCAGCACCAAAGAGCACCGGCACGATATGCAACTCGATCTGGTCGACAAGCCCGCCGGCCAATGCTTGGCGAAAGACGTCGGCTCCGCCCATCAGGCTCACATCCTTGCCTCTCGCCGCTGACTTCGCCTGCTTCACCGCGTCGGGAATTGTCCCAGCCGCGTGATAGATTCCAGTGCTGTGCGAGGCGAGTACGGCCGGTGGGTGACGACGAAAAGCGGCAGCTTTAACGGCCCCGTCGGCCCGTTCTCGTCCCAGTATGGGATCGAGTCGTCATAGCATTTGCGCCCGCAGATCACGCTGCCAACGTTGCTGGTGAGGCGCTGCACATAGGCATCGCCCTCTGCACCGCCGTTGAAGAACCATTCGTGAAGAAATTCGCCGTTCTTGCCGAGTGGTTCCTCCCTGGTCTGGTTTCCTGCGGTAATGAAGCCGTCGAGCGACATGCTGATATTGAAGACGACCTTGGTCATTGCGTTCTCCGTGACCGATCGGTTGAGGTTACGCCTTCATGACGAATGAGTGTCGGTCAAACCTACATCTGGAGCAACGAATAACTTGTCGCGACGCCCCACTTGAGAGCAATGAAATCCATCCGGCCTTCCCGTCACGTTCGATGGCTTTCAGTCTCTCCGAAAACCCAAGATGTTTTCGGGAAAGGAAGGCTCAGACGGAGACCGATAACATACTCCAACTGCGCCTTCCTTCCATCGTCCATCAGGGGTTGGACACCAGACGCTATGCCAGTTGGTGGCCGCGTGTAAGCCCGGACTTAGGTCCCGTGCGCTTTTGCACCAAAGCGCGCCTGTGCCGACCCATGTCACAATCCTGCGGTACTCGAAGGCACAAATACGCGCGCCGGCGGCGCGTGGCCATCCCTTGTCGTGAGAGGCGATCGTTTCGCGAACAAAATCAATCACTAGTGTTGTCGACGTTCAGGTTTTTTGGCTTCCTATCGTCTCGAGCAATCTTGCCCTCCTCCGCTTTATGAAAATACTGCCCAAAAGAGCGTTTGGTCGGCATCAGGTCTCATATCTTTAACACCACCCTCCCCAACGTCTCTCCAGCTTCGAGAGCGCGATGAGCTTCGCCGACGCCGTCGAGCGACACCACCCTGTCAATGTGCGCACGGAGTTGCCCCCGGTCGACCATTTCGGCGATCGCGTCCAGAACCTTGACCTGCCGTAGTCTGTGACCATGGTCCCGGGCGATCTGAGGTAGGCCGATGTTGACGAACGAAACGTCCAGATTTCGCCATTCCGCAAGCTCGTTGCCGCCGCTTGGCCAGTCGGAGACCACCGTGTTCACCAGCCGACCGTAAGGCGTTACATGCTCGAAGCTCCGCGCGAAGTTGTCGTGGCCCACGAAGTCGAACACGACGTCAGCGCCGTCCTGGCCGCTCCAGGTCCTCAATTCGGTCTTGACGTCCTGGCTTCGGTAAAGGATCGCCACCTCAGCGCCGAGGGCGAGCGCGAAGTCGGCTTTCACCTCATTGGAGACCGTCGTCGCGACCCGGGCACCCGTCGAGGACAAATACTGGATCGCGATATGACCGAGGCCGCCCGCACCACCGCGTACCAGTACGTGGTCGCCCGCCTTGACCTTCCCTTTGTCGAAAACGGCTTCCCATGCGGTCAGACCGACGACCGGGAGCGCGGCGGCCTGTACGAAGTCCATGCTCTTTGGCTTGCGCGAAACGTAGGCTCCATCGACCAACTTGTATTCTGCATAACTGCCCGGGTTGCCTGGATAACCACCATCGATGTACCAGACTTCGTCCCCGACCTTGATCCCCTGCACTGCATCGCCAATATCCTCGATCACGCCGACCCCGTCGATCCCGAGAATCGTCGGCGCCCCGGTCTCAGCACCGGGATCGGGCCTCTGGCCGCTTTTCCGGTTCTGCCAATCTGCGGGGTTCACGCCCGCCGCGACCACTTTCACCAAGACGTCGTGAGGCGTCTCAATCCTCGGCTTGGATATCTCCCGGACCTGCAACACTTCAGGGCCACCAGGCGCGTCCATTACCAGTGCTCGCATCGTCTTAGACATCACGGACCACTCCGCCACTTTGCTCGATCGCGCCAATCAACCGATGCAGTTTCACGGCGTCTTCGAACCTCGGGCTCAGCTGGGTGCCGGCTGTCACGTCGGTAGCGAAGAGTTCGTAGAGCTTCTTGACGTTGCCCGCCAGGACGTTTTCGTCGGCGCCGAAGTCGGCAGGGACGACGATAGGATGGAGGACCTCATCACCGTGCGCGCCCATGAGCTTGAACCCGCCTAGACCGACGTAGCCAACCGGGCTTGTGAGTAGCAGGTCGCCCTTGCTGCCGTTGATCTCCATGTGGAAATTGGTCCCGCGCGACAGCCCGCCGCGGAAATGACTGGTCACCAGCGCGCCGGAGGAAAGCTTGCCATTGAACGCAATCTGGTCGGCGACGTTGAACGGAACGACTTCCTGGCTCTCGGCAATCCTGATCGTCGGGCGACGGTTGGCCAAAGTCCCCGAGACACTTCGGAAGTCGTCGCCGACAACGAACGACAAGGCGTCGATCGTGTGGGCGAACGGAACGTGCAGCATGCTTGCGCCATTGGACGGCTTCAATGTGTACTTGAAGGCCTCCTCGATCTCCTCGCCCCAGCTGATCCCGGAGCCGATGACCGACGCAGAGAGGACCTCGCCGACGTAGCCTTCCGAGACGAGTTTTTTCATGTGGCTGATAGTCGGGTTCGCGCGCGCCTGGAGGCCGATCATTGTCGAGACGCCCTTGGCGGTGGCAAGCGACGTCATTGCTTCGGCGTCACGCAGGTTCATACCGAGCGGCCACTCGGAGAACACCGACTTTCCCGCTTCAAGCGCAGCGGTGACGAGCTGGAGATGTTCCGGCACCCTGACGGTGACGACGACAAGATCGACCTCGGGATGATTGACGAGTTCATGCGTCGACGAGACAGCATGGTCGATGCCGAATTTCTCCGCAGACGCCTTGGCCATTTCAATCCGCCTGTGGCTAAAGGCCGAGAGCCGGAATTGCGGAAGGTCGCGCAGTGCGGGAACATGGGCGGTAGATGCCCATCCACGGTCCGGATGGACCCCGATAATGCCGACTCTGATCGGTGCATGGGTCATTTGGTGCGCTCCTTCGGAGTAATTTCAAGAATGGTTCGGCGGAGTTCGAGTTTGGCGATCTGCCATTTCCCGTCGTTGAATTTCCAGCTTTCATGGCAGTACCGATACGGGTTCAACCTCCTTTGCCCAGAAATACGAGGGACATGTCCCACAATCTTTGCGCGTTTGCGCCGTCCAGAGCGTATGCGGCTACGCCTTCCAGTTTGGACTCCGGGCGGGCTGGCACGATTGGAGCTTCCGCGCAGTTTTCGAAATATCCACCGTTCGTTCCCTCCACCAACGGCGATGCTGCCAGGAGAACCGATGTCGCCGCGCCCTCCTCAGCGGTCTTGCGGAGATGTTCGGGAGTGCGAAGCCCCCCGGTGTGGCGCTGGAGATTCGTAGGGATGGCTCCGGGGTTGAGCGCATTCGACATGATGCCGTCATCTGCCCATCTGTCCTTGATACCTACGGACAATAGGATGCAGGCGGTCTTAGACTGCGCGTAGGCCAGCAATGGATCATATGGAATGAAGCGGAAGTGGGGGTCGTCCCAATAAACGGGCCCGAAGAGACTGCCGGTGGAGCTCACGGACACGACCCGTGAGGCTTGCGCCTTTGCGAGAGCCGGGCGAAGACCAAGAGTCAACGCGAAGTGTCCCAGGAAATTCGTGGCGAACTGCATTTCGAAGCCTTGAGCGGTGCGCTGCAGCTCCGGTAGGGCCATGATGCCCGCATTGTTGACGAGAGCGTGGAGCGGTCCTTCCCAGTCACCTATAAACCGCTCGACCGATTTGAGGTCGGCCAGATCAAGCTGCCGGACATGGATGGCGGGGTTGGCCGTTTTGTCTCGAAGGCGGGCGGCGACATCTTCCGCGGCCTCCGGGCGCCTAGCCGCGATCACGACGGTCGCTCCGGCGGCGGCAAGAGCCGCTGTCGTCTCGATGCCGATGCCGCTTGCGCCGCCCGTCACAATCATGGTCTTTCCGCGCAGGTCGACGTCTTTTAATACTTCCGAAGCCGTGGAATGAAATCCGAATGGGGGTCGAAGCATGGCAGTCTCCTTTGGCCATGTGCCGCGGCACTGGATCGAATCCCGAAAGGTCACTCGGTGATCTTGACGAATCCTTGCTGCACGAGCTGGATCGTTCGCGCCATTGCATCGAGATTGATCTTGATCCCGGGCAGAAGATCAGCGTTGCCCCAGCCGTTCACTTTCGCGGTCGCTCCGCAAAGCTCGACTTTGACGCCAATGTCCACTAGATCTGCGATCAGCTTTTTGTAGGGGTTGCCGGTGGCGATGTTCCGCGACGCATTGTAGGCCGCATCGCCAAGCGTGACGTGGCCCGCGTTGGTGTGGAACACCACGATCACTTCGGAAGCCGCCCTCCAATTCGCGATGTCGGTCGTGATCAACTGAAGATGGAATAGAGCCGCGGGCAGGTCACCCTCGAATTCCAGACCTCCGATGCTGTGGACTGACTTCACTTCTTGCAGTTCAACGGGGATATCGATGAACAGCGCGCTTTTCGTATCCGACATATTCGTTTCCTTCGAGATTGCTGGTTGCGGATGGATCCGGGACGCCGATTCGGGGCGTCCCGGAGGAGCGCCAGGGATGCGGTGGGAGGAGCGCGCCGGGAAAGGCTTCAGTGAAATCGCTCCAACCTAGACGCCGGCGTAGACCAGCCTCGTGAAGAAGGCGGGATCAATCACGAACTGACCCCATTTCTCGTCGAACGCCATCGTGGGCTTCGCCTCGACTACCTCGTCGAGGGAGCGTCCCTGGCGTTTGAGTTTGGCGACGTTCTCGCGGATGGCGACCAGCATGTCGCGGAAGTCGCGCAACTCGGCGCGGTTGCTTGCTGGGTTGCCATGACCCGGTATGATGATGGTCTTATCGGTGGACACGGCGAGGTTCGCTTCAGAGGCCGCGATCATTCCGTCGATGCTTCCGCCTGTCGAGTGATCGATGAACGGATAAATGCCGTTCCAGTATGTGTCGCCCACATGGAGGACATCGGCCTCGCCGAACATGACAGAGATATCGCCGTCCGTATGGGCCGGGCCGTAATATTTCAAACCGAGGGTCTCGCCATTGAGCTTGAGCGTATGCTCGTTGGAGAAGACATGCTGGGGAACACCGCTCCGTGCCAGCGGGAGAAAATTGTAATCCCAGTCTTCTACCCGTTGGACCTGCGAAAGATGCTTGCGGGTATTCTCGTGCGCGATGATCTTTGCACCGCCGGACCCGATCCAGGGATTTCCATCCGCGTGGTCGAAATGCCAATGGGTGTTGATCAAGTGGGAAACCGAGTCCGGCGAGATGTCGGATAGCGCCTTGGTCATCTGTTTCTGAGAGACACTGATCCCGGCGTCGACCATGACGAGGCCGTCCTTGCCGCTCAACACCGCGACGTTGCCGCCCGATCCTTCGAGGATGGTGATGCCGTTCCTCAGCTTGTGGGTGGAGAGGGCGGACTTGGCGGCGCTATCCTTTATGAGGCTCACCAGGCCTCGTGCCTCGGCATAGGCCTCGCGGGGGCTTAACCACCCTCCCGTGGCGGCGAATCCTGCCGCACCGATACAGCAGAGGCAGAATCCACGGCGCGATAGCATGTGATCGGATTTCATGACATACCTTTCCGCAGCCGGACTTGAACGAGCCGACGGCTTTCGAACTGAAGTTGGAGAGGTGGAGGTGGGCCCTGCGGCCCGCGCGGTCGTCAGGCCTTGATGAAGGACAAGAGATCGGCGTTGATCACGTCGGCGTGCATCGCGAACATCCCATGCGGGTAGCCCTCGTAGACCTTGAGCTTCCCGTTCTTGAGCAGCTTCACCGACAGTTCCGCGGAGTCGGCGATGGGAACCACCTGGTCGTCGCTGCCGTGCATCACGAGGACCGGGACGTCGATGACCTTGAGGTCTTCCGTGAAATCGGTCTCCGAAAAGACCTTGATGCATTCGTAGTGCGCGTTCGCGCCGCCCATCATGCCCTGCCGCCACCAGTTGCGGATCGTTCCTTCGGAAATGGCCGCACCAGGGCGGTTGAAGCCGTAGAACGGCCCGCTCGCGATATCGAGGTAGAGCTGCGCCCTATTTGCGGCCAACGCCGCGCGGTATCCGTCGAACACCTCGATCGGGAGTCCACCCGGGTTCTTCGCAGACTTGACCATGACCGGAGGGATGGCGGAGATGAGCACCGCCTTGGCGACCCGGCCCTTGCCATGCCTAGCGACATACCTGGTGACTTCGCCGCCGCCCGTCGAATGGCCGATGTGGATGGCGTCGCGGAGGTCGAGCGCCTCAGCCAGGGCTGCGACGTCGGCTGCGTACGTATCCATGTCGTTCCCGCCCGAGGTCTGACTGGAGCGCCCATGCCCCCTTCGGTCGTGGGCGATGACCCGGAAACCCTTGCCCAGGAAGAATAGCATCTGGTTGTCCCAGTCGTCGGCACTGAGTGGCCAACCGTGGTGGAATACGATCGGCTGACCGGAACCCCAGTCCTTGTAGAAAATTTGCGCGCCGTCTTTCGTGGCGATGCTGCTCATGATCTCACTCCCGGTTTCAGTGTTTGCACTGGTTGGATTTGAAGACGCCGTGGCCGCGAGCGCCTGCATCGGCAGGGCCGTGACTGCCGTTGCGGCGGTCCCTATCAGGACCTCCCGTCGTGTGACGGCGGGTATCGGAGAATGTACTCTGGAAGTCATGGTCCTTTTCCTTCTTCGCTCGGATGGCTCCGCGGGCGGGCGGAATTGACGCGCCCGGCTTTCAAATTCTTGCCTGCGGCTCGCGATGGAGGGCGTCAGTCACGGACCGGCGCGGCCTCGGCCCACTCTTTGCGGGTGGTCGGATTCCCGTCGATCGTCTCGACGATGTCCCTGGACTTCGAAAGAGTTGTCATCAGAGACTTTGGCCCCTCGAACGGCCTGCCGCCGATGTGCCAGCCATCCGTGTGCAGCTCCTCGATCAGGAGCCAGACGACTTCGCGAAAAGCCTCCGATCCTTCAAACTTGACCATGACATCGGTCAAGGCCTTGGCCATGGCGTGTTTTTCCTCCGGCGTGAAGACGCCGTCGACCAGCTTTACGTTTACGAATGGCATGCCCCTGTTTCCTTCGTTCTAGCAGGTTGAGACGCCCACCTAGCCGGCGACGTCGATGACGATCTTTCCGTTGGCAGTGCGGTTTTCGATTTCGGCATAGGCTTCGGCGATAGTCTCGAAGCTGAAGCGGCGCGGGTCTAGGAGCGGCGTGACCTTCCCGGCTTCGACCAGGCGCTTCGCCTCGCGCAGGATCGCCCCGTGATGGGCGCGTCCTTCACCGGTTAGGATCGGCAGGAGCGTGAAGACGCCAGAGTAGCTCGCAGCCCGGAAGGAGAGTGGTCCGAGGGAATGGGTGCCCCATCCGAGGCAACTGACGACGTGGCCGAACCTGCTGACGGCGTTGAATGCTGCATCGATCCCTGCCCCGCCGACGGTATCATAGACGACGTCGAAGCCGCGTCCGCCCGTGTGGTCCTTCACGTACTCCTCGACTGTTGTCTGATGACGGTCGATCGCCGTCGCACACAGCTCTTCGATCTGCCTCTGCTTCGACGCCTTGTCGACGGCGAAGACATCGGCTCCGAAGGCGCGTGCGATCTGGATTGCTACGTGACCGACGCCGCCAGCACCAAGCACTAGCACCTTCTGCCGCGCCTGGACCTCGGCGCGATCAACCAGCCCTTCCCACGCGGTAATGAAGACGAGGGGCAGGGCTGCCGCCTCACGCATGGTGAGGTTGCTTGGTTTTGGAGCGAGGAGATCGGCGTCGACCGAGACGAAGGTTGCCAACGAGCCCTGCAGGCCGCCTACGCCGCCAGTCAAGCCAAAGACCTCGTCTTGCGGCTTGAAGGATGTGACCCCGGGACCGACTGCCTCGACGACCCCGGCTAAGTCCATTCCAAGGATGGCTGGCAACGGGTGGCGAGCGTGTGGGGCCTGTCCGCTCTTGATCTTGAGATCGAGCGGGTTGACGCTGCTCGCCTTGACGCGGACGAGAACCTCCCCCGCCGCGGGAGCCGGGCAGACCATGCGCGCGCGAACAAGCTCCGAGTTCCTTTCAGTGAGGACGAGTGCGTCCATTTCTATAGGCGTGGTGGTCTTCATCAGTCTGCCCTTCATGCTCCGCTGCCGACAATCCGGCGACGGGCAGAAGATTGCAGAACAGCTTGGTCTCCAGCCAGTGAATCGTGGTGAAATCTTGTGATGGGCGGCGTAACCGCCATGCGCTCCGTCACAAGGCCGTTAAGACATTTCTGCCAACATGGCCCTGGCAGACTTCAGGTCGGCTGTTTCGAAACCCTCGGTGAATCTGAAATAGACGTTCGCCAGAAACTCCCGTGCACCTCGATTGTCGCCCCTTTGGCGAGCCGAGCGTGTCAAACTCATCGCGGCTCTCAGCTCTAGGGAAAGCGCATCCTGGCGCCCTGCCATCTCCATCGACTGAAGATAGCACCGTTCGACGAGGTCCGGCGGCTCACCACAGCCGGAAAGGACGTCACCCTTTAGGCGGTAGAGCTCCGTGATGTACCAAAGTTCATTCTTTTCCTGGCTCGAAGCAATGGCGGTCTCCACGAGTGCGCGCGCTTCGGTGTATTCGCCAAGAGATGCATGGCCTTCTGCCAGTAGGCCTACAAATCTGACGATGTAGAGGTTGAAGAGTTTCACCTGGCGGAGTTCAGCCAATCCGTTCCGGAGAAGCGGAACACCTCGCTCGGGAAGTCCCCTCTGAATGAGAAGGGCCGCTTTCCAGCAACGGCCGAACACCTCCCATGGACCGAGCCCGTTGAGCTTAGCGAGGTCCAGCAGCTCGGTTATCGCCTCATCGGCCGCTGTCAGATCACCGACATGAACCAGGATCGGGCATGACCATCGCGCCAACGCTTCGCAAAGGGAGATTGCGTGTCCGGAGGCGCGCGCCGCAGCTACTGCCGTATCGGCTGCGCGAACAGCCTCATCCGGAAAGCCCTGCATCCAAAGCAGTTGCGCGGGCTGGATTCTCGCAGAGACAGACTGACCGAACCTGAATCTCACCGCTCCCCCCGGGGGAAGGTCAGTGGCGACATCGTGCGAAAGCATGAGATCGGCGTGACGGCGAGCACCACGGAGGTCTCCCATGCAAAACAGCGTCATGCTCAGCATGCGGTCGGCAATGAACTGATCGAGACCGTTTCGGGCAAGCGACATGAAGCGATCCGCGCTTTCCAGCGATGCCCGGTATTCTCCCATACCCACCTGCGCGACCCACAGTCCCCAAACGGCTTCTGCTTGGGCCTCAAGGTCGTCCAGCGCTTCGGCGATCTCCAACGCCTTGGCGAAAGCTGCTGGGGCTTGAGGAGCGAAGCCGACCTTGAACGCCTGCGAGAGACCGAGCGCCCTGTAGAGCTGCATGATTTCACGGGCGTGCGTGTCTCGCCGCTCCCCGGGGTGGATGCCGAGCAATGCGCGCTGAACGCTAGTCAGGCACTCGTCGACAAGAGAGAGCTGGTACCATAGAGGAACTGCGGCGACGGTCACCGCAAGACCTGTTTCGGGATCGCCGCTCTCTGAGTAGGCCCATTCAAGGACGAAGCGCACGTCGTTGATGTGGGTGCCATATTTGAACAACCAATCGTCACTGGACAGGGTCTCGACTTCCGCCTGGGAATTCCCGAGTGCGTCGCGAAGAAAGGACGCAAGACGTCTTGCGCTGAGGTCAAGCTCACCGCTCTCCTGAAGTTTTTTCAGAACGAAGGCCCGCGTCGTATCCAGCAGACGGTAACGCGCCGCTTTGCCCTGTGCATCGACCGCCACCAGCGATTTCGCCACTAGACGAGCCAGCAGCCCGGGAACGTCGTCTTCGGAGGCCTCTGCGCCAAAAGCGACGGCAGCCGCAGCTTCTCGGTCGAAAACACCCGAGAACACCGCGAGCCGGCGCAGAACCTCCTGCTCAACCGAAGGAAGCGCCCCGTAGCTCCAGTCGATCATTGCCGCCAGAGTCTGATGGCGAGGCAGTGCCGTGCGGCGTCCGCCCGTGAGCAACCTTAACCGATCATTCAGAAGTTCCGCGATGCCACGGGTGCCGAAAGCTTCCACCCTCCCCGCGGCAAGCTCGATCGCGAGCGCGATCCCGTCAAGTTGACGGCATATATGCGTGACGATCGGAGCCTCGTCGTCATCGAACGTGTACTCGCTCCCGAACGAGATCGCCCGCTCGACGAACAAGCGGATAGCCGGAAACTCCAATGCGTCGGCGGCGGTGAGACCAGCCGCCGGAGGTGGCATATCCAGAGATGGAAGCCTGTAGACACTCTCCCCCTCGACCCGCAACGCCTCGCGACTGGTGGCAACGATACCGATCTCCGGTGCTTCACGGAGCAACGTTTCTGCAAGCCGGGCCGCGCCGTCGAGGACCAGTTCGCAGCTGTCGAACACGAGCAGCATACGCTTATCACGAAGGTGCGCGCCCAGATGCATGGTGGGATCATGGGACGTGTCGTTCAGACGGAGCTGCGAAGCCAGCATGAAGGGCAGTGCTTGGGGGTTCGAAATCGGTGCCAAGTCCAGAAAACACAAGCCGTGCTCGTACGATGATGCCAGGCGCTCTGCCACGCTGAGGCCTACGGTGGTCTTTCCTATCCCACCTGGTCCTACTATGGTTACAAGACGGAACCGTTGGAAGCGCCCTTCGACAACCCTGATCGCCTGTTCCCGCCCGATGGGCTGCGTCAGCAGTCTTGGCAGATTGTTCGGTGCAGCCGTTACGGTTGTCGCGGTGTCACCTTGAGCACGTGAAAGAGGAGCGATGAAGCGATAGCCTCGTGAAGGCACGGCGGCGATGTATCGCGCAGCGGCATGATCGTCACCGAGCACTTTTCGGAGCAAGGCAATCTGCGCTCTGAGATTTGACTCTTCGACTGTGGCTCCAGGCCAGGCCCGCGATATCAGTTCGTCCTTCGTTACGAGCTCGCCCGCGCGTTCCGTCAATGCGATAAGGATTTCGAGCGCTCGCGAACCGATGGTGACAGGTTCATCGCCTTTGAGTAGAAGATGACGCGCAGGATAGAGGAAGAAGGACCCAAATATTGTTGCCAGCTCTATGGTAGCGATTGCCGTCAGGTCAGCCTGCCCTTGCATTCAATACCTTCCTTTGCGGCTATTCTTTTATGCGGAAAGTACTTTACGGCGTCAGCCATTGTGGCTCAAGTACCGATGTCTAATCCAGTGCGCGACGCGCTAATGCGCCACAACCGCTCGGCTCTCTCTGGGTCGATGGCATACGGGCGCACTCCGAACCTCTCTTCGGGCTCCACGGACGCAACATCGCAGTTTTCACAGTAGACGCCCCCTGTGGCCTCGAGCGCGGGAGCAGTTGCGCACCACACTGTCGTTGCCGCTCCTTGTTCGGCGGTCTTCTTGTCGTTTGCCGGATCGATTACCGGCGTCCCATCCTGGGCCAGAGCGCCAACTGCATCGAACTCGGCCCTCGTCAGATGGCGAATTCCTGGGGTGACAATCATTCCCGGGTGTGCGGAGAAGGCGCGGACCCCATGACCGCGGCCGCGCTGGTCGAGCGCGACTGCGAAGAGCGCGTTAGCGGTTTTCGATTGAGCATAAGCCATCCACTTGTCGTACGGTCGTCGCACGAAATCGAGATCGTCGAAATCGACCTCGCACAGCTGGTGAGCGCGCGATGAAAGGATGACGACCCTGGATTTCCCTGCCGCAAGCAAAGCCGGCCAAAGCAACGCCGTCAGGTGAAAGTGTCCGAGGTAATTGACCGAGAAGTGGCGCTCACGGCCGTGCTGGTCGCGCGACAGCGGCTGCGCCATGACGCCCGCGTTAAGGACCAGGAGATCAAGGCTGCGACGACGCTCAAGGAACGCGTTCGCGAAAACTTTGATAGAGCCGAGGTTCGACAGGTCAATGGGCCAGACATCTACTCCTTTAATGCCCCTCAAAGCGGCTCTGGCAGCGACGGGGTCAATAGCCGGAACGCATACTTGGGCGCCCGATGATGCAAACGCTCGGACAGACTCGAGACCGAGGCCGGAAGAACCGCCGGTTACCAACGCAACCCGCCCGGTAAGGTCCACGTGGCGAATGACTTCGGCCCCAGTCACAGCGGCATCGATCCGTGTGTGGAGCAGCGTCTGAGTTTCGTACATCGCACTTCTCCAGAACCTATTGGTGGACCGAAACAGGCTTCGTCGGAGACTTCACCGGCGGTATGATGCGGGGAGCTCTACAGACGTTTCTTGTATAGCAGCAGTCCGAAATTTTCGATCTGCCTAACTCGGCAAGAAGTCAGATTGGCCCAACGGGGATTGCCTCAGATTCAAGCCGCCACGGAAAAACGTGAAGCTCTTCGCCTTGAAAGGACTCGAACCGGCGGCCTGTTGTTGCGAAAGCCCTTTTGTTCGCAAAGGCGCCGACAGGAGATGTTGCGGTACAAATTTTGGCTGAACAGCAAATCGACGATGTCGCGATAGGGTCAGGTGCACCGGTTGATTTGCACCGGAGTTCGCATCCTTGGATTCCCGTTCGATGCAACGACTTTTACCGCCTTAGCGAGCGATCGAGTGCGTACATGTTGCAGACCTGATGCTGCGGCGGCGGCAGGCCTTTAGCATGCTGACTACGGAGCCGGGGCCGCACATCGCACCTTACCACGACCGGCAGATTGTCATCCTCGATCGCGACGCATGCGCCGATTGGCTCGATGCGACCGTTTCTGCAAAGTCTTTGATCAAGCCGCTCCCTGTTGGAACGCTATCGGTGGAGCAGGTTGACTGAACAGCAATGCCGATGCCCATCTCCAGGCCACTGCATCCGGGAAAGTTCTAGCTATCTCAGAGCCTCGCCTGCGCTTCAATTGCTGTTTTGTCGATTACGGAGAAAACCTCGGCAATCTTGCCCTTCCTCAGAGCGTAAAAGGCGTGCTCATGGAAGACGACGCGCTTGCCATGGACAGGCACGCCAAGAAATTCGTTGATCGGCGCGCAGTCGAATCGAATCCGGGACGCAACATGGCTTTCATTCGCTACGACGAAATCGACGTGGAAATAGAGGTCGGGAATTTCGCGGCAGTTCTCTTCCAGCATTGCTCGGTAGCCATCCACCCCGAGCAGGCGGCCGTTGTGAACCACATCGTCCGCCACGAATTCGCCCAGCCCTTTCCAGGCGCGGGCATTCAAGCAGGCAATATATCGCTCGTACATGATCGTCGCTGCTCGTTCGTGTGATGAAGCGTCCATGTTAAGTCTTCCGATCTTTCGCCATCAGGAGTGGAAACGGCGCGAGGTGCAGGTCAGGCCAGGCCAGGACAGGACAGGACAGGAAGAAGTCCTGAACCGCTATCGGCACGCCGACTGCACTCGATGGCTCAGCATATCGTATGAGGGCGTTTCGAACCAGTCAGCGCACGGGACTGGATGGAGGTCCCTAATCTTGCGCTCGGCACGAGGTCCGACCAGCTGACGCCTGCTCCCGAAACATCGACGAGAAAAATACGAGGCAGAGCAGCGATCGCTTAGCTAACAGCCATCCGGCCTGCACCCAAGCGATCCATACTTCTTGCCATATGGGCAAGGATGCTGAGCCCGTAATAGAGCGTGCTGAGCCGGCGAACCTGATCCGGCCGGGCCCAAGACGACGCCGATGAGGGAGGCGGTTCTGGCAATCACGCAGGGCGCTTTGCCGAATCGTCGAGGGCCATTCGCAGGCCTTCCGCCGCTGGTGAAGGCACCAAAACCAGCTAGGATAACCCCACCGTTTCGGACGGCCGCGCCAGCCGCGTGCCCATCGGCGCAATGACAAGGGGACGATTGGTCGGGATCCGTGGCGAGAATGGCGTCGGGGCCGCCTCTCAAAGGGACCCAGACCGGATTCAGTGCGGGCGGTTGTTCCACCAATGGACATGACCCGGCGCGGGAAAGGAGGGATCGACGAATATGCTGCCGGCGATGACGACGGAGCCGCGAAAATAGGCTCCGGATGAGCGTTGGTGCACGGATCATTTAGCGATCGTAGTGTAGGCGACTGCAATCTCAATAGCCGGTTGCCGCAGCGATGCCTTTCAAACACAATTCTTCCCGCCGCCGTCTTATAGGCAAGATGAAATTCAAGGTGACGAACTGGCCGGAATATGAGGCGGGGCTCCGCGAACGCGGCAGCCTGACCCTGTGGCTGACACCGGAAGCACTTGGCTGTTGGGATGCCCCATGGCGCAAGACCCGCGGCGGTCAGCCGCGCTATTCCGATCTCGCGATTGAGACCGCCTTGACGCTGGGCCTGGTGTTCGGTCTACGACTGCGCCAGGCCGAAGGCTTTGTCGCATCGCTGCTGCAATTGATGGGGCTGGCGCTCGCCGTCCCCGATCATACCACGCTCAGCCGACGGGCGCGGAGGTGGCGATCGCCCAGCAGACGGGTTGATCGGCAGGTTCCACCGAGCGGGCCGGTGCATGTTCTTGTCGACAGCACCGGCCTCAAGGTCTATGGCGCGGGCCAGTGGCTGGAGGAGAAACATGGCGCCAGATCCCGTAGCGGCTGGCGCAAGTTGCATCTGGCACTGGATGCCGATAGCGGCGAGATCGTCGCCCACACAATGACTGGCCAGGATACGGGGGATGGCTCGCAGGTGGGCCCATTGCTCGATCAGATCGACGGTCCAATCGGACGGTTCACCGCCGATGGCGCCTATGATGGAAAGCCCACCTACGACGCGATCATCGGCCACAGCGCCGATGCTGCCATCGTCATTCCGCCACGCGTCAACGCCGTCGAACCGAACGGCGATCAACCGCCCGGCCAAAGGGATCAGCATATCGCCGCAATCATCAGAGACGGCCGGATGAAATGGCAAGCCTCCACCGGCTACGGAAGCCGCGCGTTAGTCGAGACCGCCATCGGACGATACAAGTCCATCATCGATCGGCTGCGGGCTCGGTCGTTTCACGCTCAACAGACGGAAGTCGCCATCGGCTGCGCCGTCCTCAACCGCATGCTTGTCACCGCACGCCCGAAATCCGTTCGTCGGAAGCCAAAGGTAGCATAGCCCAAGTCATCAAAGATCGAGATCCGCGATGCTTCGGATCCGTGCACCAACGCCACAGTAGATTGAAACTGTTGCCCCTTCCAAAATCAATAACGTTCCCTTCCGGCGATATTGGGCTAGACCGCCGGCCATAGTGGCAGGGACGTTGAGATCTATGAAGAGGACGAGCATTCAGATGAAAGCTCAAGGTCACCGGGTGCGGAGCCGATATTCAATCATCGCCGGGCTGATCGTCTGCACATCGTCGGCCGCCTTGGACGGCGCAACGCTGAAACGCGTCGCACAAAACATGCGCCTCCTAGTGCCCCGTCTACAGGAGTCTCAAAAGCAGGTGTGAAGCATAGAGGACCATGGCTGTTGCTAAAAGGTATCTGAGCGACTCCCGCCACTTCTCGCTACCCGATCTAAACATGGGGCGAGAAACCATCCGTCCGATGGCGATGAACCATAGGAGCGCCATCAAGGCGATCACAATCGCTCCCAATCCAACGCCAAACGGTGTGCGCGCTTCTGGCGTTGTCAGGTAAAAGCCCGCAAAGAATGGGATCGATACCGGATTCGATAGCGCCGTTGCGAGGCCGAGGCTGAACAGTCGGGCACTCGCCGGTTCGCTTCCTGGCAACCGGGTCGGTTGCTTTCGACCTGCCGAGCGAATCAGCTTGATCGCTGAATTGATCAATATGGCCGACAGAACGATAGGCCCCGACTGTTCGAAGCTCGACAGGGAAATCAATCCGCCCGCTGACAAAGCGGCAATCGTCGTGGCTGTGAAGGCGCCGGCCGCTATGCCGCCGGCGATACTGACGCACCGGGCCCATGAAGGGTTCATGTTGACCCGCAGCACGACAAGCATGTTTGGGCCTGGTACCAGCAGGATCAGCGCGTAGGGGATAGCCAGTTGAGTAATGAGGGGCTGCAAGAGATTTTCCATGGGGTCCAATCAGTGACGGGAGCAAGCCGCATAGATGACCATGGCGCGAGAACAGGCGCGTCATCCGATTGGAGGACGGGAGACGGTAGGGCCGACAAAAGCTTGCTCAGGGAGCGGACGCAATCGTATTCCCCGTCGGAGCTGATGCCATAAGGCGAGTCGGATTGGATTCGACGCCAACCTCGCCAGCATGCTGCCGGCGTGTGTCTTGACTTTGCTTGGCGACATGCACAGCCTTGGCGACTTCGACAATGGAAAGTCCGCACTCGATCCGGCCGCCACCTGTAGATTCCGCGCGAGAAAGGCCGAACATCTGGCGCAATCGCTCGGCTTGCGCCGCTGCCCGCGAAGCTGTCTAGAATTCCAAAACTATCAGACTCCGCGACCGGCCCTTCCGTTTGGTTACTAACCAAGGGCGCTCCGACACATTTGCGCGCGGCGTCGCGCCGGTCTCTGCGGTCCCGGCGTGCTTTGTTCTGATTAATCAGACCACCCGCTGTTTCAGGAAAAACAAAGCTGACACGCCGCCTCACATCAGCATGTCGTGGTGCACTGCCAGCGCGAGGGCCGGCTCGGCCATGTCCTGGATATCGATGGTGAAGGACTTGACGGTGGATGCGCCAAGGCTGTCGGTGGCCTTTGCGGTGATCGTTAGCGCATGATCGGCGATGGTCTCGTAGTCGATGGCCGCCGTCGTCTGCAGCTTGTTGCCGACGAGCTTGAAATGGTCGGAATCGTCGAGAAGCGACCATTTGACGGTATTGCCCTCGGCATCCGTCGCCGAGAACAGGCCGACCGATGAGCCGACCTTGGTGTTCTCGTTGATGCTGGCGCGGGAGAATTTGAGGTCGTGCGGAGCAGTATTGACCGCGGGTTCGGCGACGTCCTTGACGGAAATCGCAAAGGTCTTGTCGACGGACACCGTGCCGTCCGAGACCTCGACGACGATCGAAAACGCGCTCTTCGCCTCGAAATCGAAGGCCTTGGCGGTGACCAGCCTGTCGCCGTGCAGGGAGAACTGCCCGTCGGCGCTGTCGATGAGCTTGAACTTCAGCGTGTCGCCGTCAGCGTCGAAGGCCGAAAGCAGGCCGAGCGTCGTCCATTGCGGCGTGTCTTCGGCGACAACCATCTTGGACAGCTGGATGTTGGAGGGGGCGGTGTTGTTGCCTCCTTCGCCATTGCCGTCGATCGTCAGCGTCACCGTTCCCTTGCCGCTGTCGGCCTTGCCGTCGTTTGCGAGGTAGATGAAGCTGTCGCCGCCGGCATAGCCGGCATCCGGCGTGTAGTCGAACGAGCCGTCGTCATGGAGGGTCAGGGAGCCGTGTTGCGGCCCGGTGTCGAGCGTGGCCTTCAACGGGTTCTGCTGCGCGTCGGTGTCGTTGGCAAGGACGCCGCCGGCGGCGGCTACATGCAGCGGTTGGCCTTTCTGGAGGACATAGGCATCGGCATTGGCGATGGGCGGAGTGTTGGCCTGCGGGCTGCCGATTGGGAACTTCGTCAGATCCTTGACGTAGATGTCGATGGCGCCGTTCGTGTCGCCAGGCACCAGGTTGTTGCTATAGGTGTCGAAGACGATCTTGGTGCCATCCGGGGAATAGCTGAGGTGCAGTGAGGAACTGTTGCCGCCCAACTCGAAGGAATCGGTTGAGACGAGCCGGACGGCGCCGGTGACCAGGTTTTTCTCGAATATGCTGATCGTAGCCGCGGGCGAGCCCGGCACCAAGCCAATCGCATTGGACACGAAAGCGATACGCGTGCCATCGGGCGAAAAGACGGGAAATTCCATGGTCCCTGGGTTAGTAACCTGGTGCCCATCGGCATCTGTCGATACCCGGCTGATTGCACCGGTCACGAGGTTCTTGACGAAGATGTCGGCGCTGTGGTTGGTGTCATCGACGACAAGGTTGGTGGCACTGCTGACGAACGCCACCATCTTGCCATCGGAGGAAAATACCGCCTCGGCAGAAGATTCGTTGCTCCGCACCCCGTTCGCGTTCGTGGAGACCAGAGTGACAGCGCCCGTCTCGAGATTCTTGAGAAAAATGTCATCAAATGCATTGTCATCACCGGCGACGAGATTGTTTGCGGTGGAGGTAAACAGTACCGACCGGCCATCCGGCGAAAAGGCCGGCGCTGCAACCAACGCCGATTCGGTGTCGCCAAAGACCTGGCTTCCATCGGCTGCGGTGGATACGCGCTGTATCGCACCGGTCACGAGATCCTTGACGAAAATATCGGGCTGACTGTTGGTGTCACCCGCTACCAGATTGTTGGCGAGCGAATAGAAGGCGATCTTGGTGCCATCCGGCGAAAAGTCCGGTGCAGCGCTGATAATATTGCCCACCACGCCGCCAGCCGTCGTCGAGACAACCGTCAGAGCGCCTGTGGCCAGATCCTTGACCATGATGTCAGGCCCCCTGGCGAAGGCGATTTTGGTGCCATCGTCCGAAAATGTCGGATATTGGCTGTTGTAATTCTGGACGAAATGCCCGTCGGCATCGGCAGAGACGACGGAGACAGCGCCTGTTTCGAGGTTTTTCAGGAGGATTTGCCCGGCTCTGCTGTCATTGCCGGGTACGAGATCGGTGGATCCAGACATGAAGGCGACGTATTTGCCATCCGGCGAAAATACCGGCTTATCGCCGTAGGCAAACGCCTGGCTGCCATCATTACCCGTATCGACGCGCTCGATATTGCCGGCGACCTTGATGGTCACCGACGTGTCGGCGCCGTATTTCTGGCCGTCATAGTCGTGATAGACGAATGTGTCGTTGCCGACATAGTTGCCGTCGGGCGTGTAGGTGAAGGAGCCGTCGGCTTTGAGGGCGATGGCGCCGTGGGCCGGCCCGCTGACCAGAGCGGCCGTCAGCGCGTCGCCATTGGCGTCGGTATCGTTGGCGAGAACGCCCGCTGCCGCCGAGACGAAGAGCGGCGCGTCATAGCCGCCCTTGTAGGTGTCGACATTGCCGTGTGGCGCAACTTCAAAGGGGACGTAACTGATTTGCGTATGGCCGTCGCTGCCGATCGCAGTGTAGGTCAGCTTGCTGCCGTCGGATGAGAAACTGATATGGGAGTGATCCTCTGTGTCGACGTTCACTCCGCTCGCCAGCCGCGTCACTTCGCCGGTCGCAAGGTTCTTCGCGTAGAGGTCGAACGGCGATGCGTTGGGGTCGTGTGGGCCGCCCGGAACAAGGTTGTCCGCAAGCGCCGTGAAGACGACGCTTTGTCCGTCCGGCGAGAAGATCGGATCGCCAAACGCTGCAGTGCCGCCATTGTGCGTAACTGGCTCGCCGGCAGAGTTGGTGGATACTCGGGTGATGGCGCCCGTCTCCAGATCCTTGACGAACACGTCCGCGTAGCCGTTGGTGTCTCCCGACACGAGACCATTCATGTCTGAGACAAAAGCGACTTTCGTGCCATCGGGGGAAAAGGCGGGCATCTTCGCATAACTGTCTGAATGGCCGAAGCTGCCCTCCCCGCCGTTGGCTGACGTCGATATCCTTGTCACGGCACCGGTCGACAGGTCCTTGACGAAATAATCAGAAGTGGAGTTCGTGTCGCCGGGAAGAAGGTCCGTGGCGTTTGACATAAAGGCGAGCTTGGTTCCGTCGGGCGAAAAGACCGGCGGGAAGCTGTTCTCGTGCGGGCTGAAGACGCCCGATCCATGGCCGGGCTCGCTGACCAGAGTGGCGTGACCTGTGGCGATGTCGGCCAGGTACACGTCCCGCGTCGGCGTTCCGGCGAGGAAGGCGATCTTCGTGCCGTCAGGCGAGATGACCGGGTCGCTGAGATTGCTCACGGACTGGCCATTATTGGTGAGCGTCAGGCGGGTCAGCGCGCCCGTGCCGAGATCCTTCAAGAAGAAATCGGCGGTTCCATTCGTATCTCCGGGGACGAGATTGTCCGTCGCCGAGACGAAGAAGACCTTGGATCCATCCGGCGTGAAGCGGGCGTTCTCGGCACCTGCCGCATCCGAGAGAAGGGTGACTTCTCCCGTCACCAGGTTCTTCAGGAAGATGTCAGGGCGGCCGTCGACGTCTCCGGCCACCAGGTTGGAGGCGGCGGAGATGAAGACCGCCTTGGTCCCGTCTGGAGAAATGCTGCCGCTTCCGGCCAGAGCCGAATTGCCATTGCCGGCTTCGCCGTCGGCATTCGAGGAAAGAATGATTGGCGTCGTCATGTCGTACCTTCATCGTTGCGTCGGGGGCGAATTCCGGCGAGAACTTAGTGAAGGTTGCAGACAATGGCCTCCGCCATTCGGATGAGAAATAAGTTGAGCCCATTATTGAACGGCCTATCGTTGGCACGTCGCCGAAAATGAAAATGTTGCGCCGTCGAACACAGTCAGAACTGGACGATTCACACAACGCTTTTTTGGCAAGGCTCAGATGGACGAGAACGGAGCTCCTTCAATCGAGCATTTACGAAAGCAAAATTGTAGTATTTATTTTGAAACTGCCGGTTTAAGCAATCTCGTCCGGGCGGGCCAATGATATTCTCTGAAACTGAAATTAACGATCTTTCGGATATTATCGGGTTGATCTACGAAACGGTCCTCGACGACCAGATTTGGCCGAAGGTTCTTGAGCTGGTGTGTCGATTTGTGCGAGGTAAGGCATCGAGAATATATTGGCGAGACGGAAGCAGACCCGATAGCGAGACATTTTATTCCTGGGGGTTCGATCCAGCCTTCCTGCAAGTATACACAGAGAGATACTTAACACTCAATCCGCTTTATCCAGCCTCGATTTTCATCAATCCAGGGGAGGTCTTTTCCGCGAGCGACCTTGTTCCGGTTCACGAATTCCAAGCCAGTCGATTCTTCAAGGAGTGGGTCGCGCCACAGGGTTTTCTCGACGCGGCGATCTTTAACATTCAGCGTTACCATGCAAGTGCGGCCGCCTTTACCATCATCACCGGCAGGGATTATGGCCTGGTGGACCACGAACTGCGCACCAGGCTGAAACTTCTGGCCCCGCATCTTCAGCGCGCCGCCCTGATCAGCCGGGAGATGGACAGGCAGCGACTGCGATCACAGTCACTCGAGTCGGCGCTCAATCAAGTCGAGGCCGGCGTGTTCATTCTGGACATGACCGGACGCCCGGTCTGGACCAATCAAGTGGCCAACACCTTACTTGCGCGCGGCGACCTCGTTCGCAACAGCGTTCTCGGGCTCGGCCTTGCCGGCACAAACGCCGACCGATTGCTGCGCGAGGGCTTAGCGGCACCCCACGAACACCCAAAAAACCTGCTCACGCCAACACCGGCCCTCATCAAGATGACGGACAGCGAGGGTATTGAATGGCTGGGCTGCCTGATGCCGCTGCAGCGACAGTCACAAACGCAGGTGGCCTTTAGTCAGGTCGGACGATCCGCGCAGGCCGTCCTGTTCGTTCGGCGCGTAGAACCAGTAACGGCATCGGGTGTCGAAGCCGCCGCCAGGCTCTACGCGCTCACGCCGGCAGAAGCGAGGGTCCTGCAGGCAACATTGGAACTCGAAACGGTGGCAAAGATGGCGGACGCTTTGGGCGTTGCACCGAGCACCGTCAAGACGCATCTGTCGTCGATATTCGGCAAGACAGGGGCCTCACGACGAGCTACCCTTGTTAAGGCGGTCATGTCCCTCCAGCGATGAGCCTTAAGCATCTCTCTGATTTACTTAGCAACTATGCCTGCTGCCGCAGAAGACTTTGATTACGCTGTGGCGCCTCTCGCCCATTGACCTCTGCGCGGCCCGAACCCCTTGGAAGGGGTAGATCGCGAACAGTGCAGGGCATACGCTATCCGATGATCCGAGCACCTAACCACCGGTCCGAGGCGGCAGTTCCTGTACAGTTCCGCACCAATCATTTCGCCGCTTTGGGCTAGGTTCGGGCAAAGCCTTCATCGAGCAACTTCCTGCCGGTCTGTTCCCGAACCCACGTCTACCGATGCGGCGAAGCCTCGTGGGCTCCATCCAACGTTAGACGCTTGAAATATAACGCATTCACCATAAGTCTTCCGAGTGCCACGGAGGATGGACATATCGAAACTTTCAGGCTGACATCTGCCCAGAAAACAACTGCGGTACTGAAACTCGCAGACACCCTCCTCGGCCTCTTGAGCGATCTTCGAGAGGACGATCGAAACGAGTTCGGAGATATGGTTACAGACGTTTCGAAGACCATGAGGACCCTTGCCAGCGACATAGCCCGTGGCGACCCTGACGTCGCGTTGGAAATCATCAAGTCTTCATCGCGGCTGGTCGTAACCCTGCGCCTGGCAGCAGCTAAACGGCCAAAAACCTCTCAGTTGCACTGACGGCGGCGTCGGCGCGACGTCGCGATCAATGTCGAGAACGTTCGGCCGTCCTCTTCTAGACGAGTATCGAGTGCGTATTCCGTAGCCTACGGCTGACAGACGAGGTCCAATGGCGTCAACGTCCATTCGAAGGCCGCTCTAGCCAAACGCATCGCGACGTTTCCGAGCCAGTCACTAACTGAAATGTGGAATCACTAAATTTTACGGTTCCACAGTTTTCCGTCCCGGGCATGGCTTCTGACGGCTCAAATCGTTCCTCAGTTATCCGAAGAGCTATCTTGTCGGTCTGTCAGTTCAGCGGCAAGCGCCAACCGAATGCGCTCCGCTAACCGCGCCATTTCGGACTCATCCATCTGCAGGATGCCATTTTCAGCCATCAGTGCATGGTATTGCTGTTTCTCTAAGGGGACGACCCTGTGGTAGCGGGGCAACGTGAAAATAAAGATGACTATTTGCTTTCTGGCTGCCAAGGGAGAGCACGTCTATCCGCTCAGCGTTGAACGTCTTTTTCAAAGCCCGAGATAGGAGGTAGACCGTCTCTTGTAAGCGAAGGTACTCGGCTTTACTTAGGTCTTTCGACAAGTCCTCACGATGCTCACGAGGGCACACGAGACAATACCCTTCCAGCGTTGGATACCTGCTCAAGAAAATGATCGTCTCGGAGTCTTCGTAGACGCGGTGATGAAAGAAGCTTGGATCATTGGCGACGCAGCCGCAGATGAAGCATGGTCTTGTCTCAATTCCATCTAGGTAGCGTTCTAGGTCGAACGGTACGCGGGTTGTCATAATCGTCCTCCTCTCCGGGACTGGGTCCGACCAGCCAGTTGAAGAAGCGCATCCATCTCGCGATGGGAGCGAAGCACTGTTACCGGAACATCCGGCTCACATTGATCAATCTGCTTTATAAAAAGCGGCGCGTATCTCGTCTCGAAATTCCAAATGTAGGACAGGAACTCTCGATCCGGCAGTGGCTCAGGGCACCCTTCAGCCATCGCTGGGCGGACGGAACCGCAATAACTAGACACGCGCTTTAACAAGCCGAGTAGCGCGGTATGTCTAGGCACTCGAACCCACAAGACCAGTTCAGTTCGCGGAAGCCTTATGTCGAATGAGGACGCTCCACTGCCGTCCATGACCCATCGCTCACGTTGCACCAACTGCGCGACCATTGCTCTTTGCTCCGCTCGATCACGCTCTATCCAGCCTGGAAGCCACCGTACATCCCGGTCGAGCGACTGAAATTCCAGGCGACGAAGCGTTGCGATTTTCGCGGAAAAGGTAGTTTTGCTACCGCCCGAACACCCGATAACCAAGACGCGACCGCTTCAGCCAGAGAAACATATCGGGCATGCTGGTGTCACCTTGTCGACCAGCAAGTTGTAGACTGCTAATTGTTTTTTCAAACCATTACAACGACCGAAAATGGCGCGCCTGGCCGAGACTGTCTCACCATTTGTCGGCCACAGCCGCTGAAAGAAAAACCCGGCTGCAAGCCCGGCAATTGCAGAACATCTTTGAGCTCACTGAAGCCGAGACGAGGGTCGCAGCAATGATCGGGACCGGAATGAACCTTTCTCAATTCGCACGGCTCCTTGGGATTTCTCCCAACACGGTAAAGACGCACGGCAGCCGATGCTTTGACAAAACACTTACCCAATCGCAGGCTGAATTGGCCAAGTTGATTGCAGCGATTCCAATTGCGGGCAAATGAACGACGGCGGTAGACCCGGGTGGCAGCGACACTCCGCGAGGGCTTTAATTCACCTTCGCTGAAACTGAACAATGCTACCACGGGTGCCGAACCCTACCCTCTTTCATGGCAGCTGGCGCGGTGGTAATTTCATGGGCAGCGACCGTCCTCAGAAAGCGCTCGAGCAGCAAGTTGAAGCTCTCCGGCTTTTCCCAGAAGGGCGCGTGACCAGCACCTTCCATTACATGGGCTTTGCCTTCGAAGGGCAACTGGATGTTCAGGCCCGAAAAATAGCTGAGCTTGACAAAGGGGTCATGAAATCCATTCACAAAAGCAATGGGCATATCAGCCTGTTCGACGGTGCGGCGCTGGTCCACCCCCTGCCCCCGCAACATTGCGCGAGAAAAAACGCTCCGTAGCCTCCCGTCTGCGCGGGCTATAGCATTGCGAAAGGAGGGGTTGCTCGTGTCTCCAAAGCAAAGAGACTGGAACCGCTCCACATCACGCGATGTAAAGTTCTGTTTTGATGCCAGAAGAATATCAAATGATGGATGGAACCCCCGCAGCATTCCGATGAGACCGCTGGAGACCGGTGGCGTGCCGCACAACATCAGGCCCGAAACGCCGTTGCCGCTGCCCGCCATCTCAATCGCGACGTGACCGCCAAGCGACCATCCCAGCACGGGAAAGCGATGAAGCCCCAGGCGGGCTGCCACCTCTGCTATGCAGTCGGCAAGACCGGTGACGGTATAAGTTGACTGCGGATCTCGAGCGTCGCTCGATTCGCCATGTCCCGGAAGATCGAGCGCAATCAGGCGCCAATTCCGAGACAAATGACTGTGTAGTTGCCGTGAAAAGACGTGCCGCGAGCTGCCCGAGCCGTGTATCATAACCAGCGGTGCAGCCCCAGCCATTGTGTCGCTGATGCGCACGGAGCCGTGGCGGGTGTCGATTGTACAGTCGAATACATCCATAAGCTGCGACCCCTAAAGCCCAGCCCGAAATCTTGCACGAAAATATCTACGGCCGGTGCATGATCATCGTAAACCGGATCTAAAACAGGCGGTGCCATCACGACACGTTTCAGTGCGGTTGCGTATCATCAATCATTTGCCTAGGCGTTGTATACGGGCTAGGCCTGTCGCAGCAGCAATTCAAACCAACCTTTCAAGCTGGGCATCGAGATGCAATTTCTTCTGGACTTCATTATTTCGATCACCAGCCTGACTATCGTCGGGTGCTGGGCGTGGTCTTTGCGAGGCCACTTCAACTCGCCGAAGATGGAAGCCGGAGCAAAGCTGATCACCGTCGGCGTCATCGCGACGACGGCGTTTTTCCTGGACCTGGTTTGGTCCGGGAGACAGATGCTATGGGTACAAGTAGTAGGACTGGGATTTGAAATCGGCGCGGCGGGCTTATTCTGGTGGGCGGTGTCGGCGTCGCGAGAGGCCAGGTTGCGCTTTGTGTTCGACCCCGATCACCCAGATAGTCTTGTCACCGACGGTCCCTATCGCTACCTGCGACACCCTTTTTACGCGTCCTACCTGCTCTTCTGGTCGGGGTGGGCGCTGGCATCTTGGTCGATATGGTCGATCCTGCCGGTCTTATTTTTTACGGTTGTCTACGTGATTGCAGCTCGCAATGAGGAGAGGAAGTTTTCCCTATCACCGCTGGCGTCCGAATATGAAACCTATCGACGCAAGACGGGCTTGCTGACACCGTGGTTCGATTGGCGGTAAACCTGCCTGCGGGAGCGGAAACACATGGCGGGGACGGAGGCGTTCAATGCAACGGTTGTCGCTGGGTTGCGGAAACTAAGGGTCTCAATCGAGGCTCTGCGTGCCGGACATGGTATCGACGGGCGCACGGTGTTCAGAAGGCTCTGCTGGGCTCCAAACCAGCCTTTGATTCGGCCGAAAAAAGTGCGGCTGACATATCTCGTCGAATGCAATGTTCCCGGACGCGAGCGTCTGGTAGCGCCGGCTAGCGAAGGACGTCGTCCGACCACACCGGAACGGTCACCGTGCGGATCTGCTTCAGGCGTCTTACTTTCAGCGTTCCGACTTCACTGCCATGAGGAAAGTGGAGGTTCATTCGGAGGTAGTGCTTCTTCCCGCAGCCATCACATCGGAACTTCCCGAGCAGCCGGTCCAACGAGACGTCCCCGCACAGTTTCTCGAGGTCGTTAGGCAGGTAGTTGTGGGTAACCCTGCAGAAATCACATGTGACGACGATGATCTGCCCCTGGTCGCCGGCCGCCTTTAGTGTCCAGAGCCGCAGTCGCTTGAAAGGGTGGATCTCAGGCATCTTCGGCGACGGGCGTCAGCTTCCAGCCTGAGGCGGAAGGACGCCTCCCCGCCTTCGCAACGCGGTAATCCAGCTCGATCATGGCCCCTCTCGCGGCGTCCATCCCGTTCGTCGACCACACCGACACGCCCAACCAGCCGGCACCGAACCGATAGTCCATTTTCGCAGTTCGAGCGCCGACGACGTGTCAGGAAAGCACGCTCTTGCGAGTTCGATGCCGTTGTTCTCCGTCAGTTGCGGCGCCGACCAACTTAGCGGGCAAGGCATAGCATTTGCGTTCGCCAGCGGGTACGATCAGAGCGTCGTCCCAACAAGGCACGCTTCAGTTCCGTTTTATCAGAAGCCGATAGCTATAGAGGCGCTCGTCGCAACGCTGCGACGATAGTCGTCGGCTATCGCCGCAGACCCACCGCTGCTGACAGAGGCCCCAGAAAACCCGCAGAGCGCGTTCTTCCGATTGAGGGCGCTGCAAAGGGCATCGACATCCGCAACGTGGCCGACAGCGCGCCGACACAGGAGCAGGCCGAGCGTGCAGGACCAGGGTTCCGTCATTCCCTGACGCTGAGGACGCGCGCCCGTCTCCAGGCCTTCCCCGACTACTCCCACGCGCCAACGGCCCGTGCGACTTCTTGAAGAGTTCCCTCGTTTCACTCTCACAGGCGGGCCGCGCAGAAGCGGTTGAAGAAGGAGTGGACTATTGACCTCTGCGCGGCCCGAACCCCTTGGAAGGGGTAGATCGCGAACAGTGCAGGGCATACGCTATCCGACGATCCGAGCACCTAACCACTGGTCCGAGGCGGAAGTTCCTGCACAGTTCCGCACCAATCATTTCGCCGCTTTGGGCAAAGCCTTCATTCGCAAGGATTCGGACGAGAGATGACCGCGGCGACGATTGCCCGGACGCCATCATCAACCGGCACCTATCTGGCGACGACTACGGCCGCGGCGTTCTTCGAGCCGATGGGCTTCGAAGCGGTGGCGCGCGACCGTGTGCCAGAATCAATCCTTTCCGCCAGTTCTCGAGCATCTGTCCCGCGTCGGCGGCGATCATGAAATGCGGAATTGGCAGCCGTACGAGGCTCAGCTCGCCAGATACGGGCTGAAATCGTTCAGCCGGTTCACCAGATACTTACCTCCGGCCACAGTGTTTTCGCCCTCGCAGGGAGATCAGCAGCAACGTCGACGGTCAAATCCGCGAAGAGATCAAGACCCTGACGAAGACCGTCGGGAGAAACCATGATGCAGTTCAGCCGACGTTAGAAGAATGGAAATAGATGAAAACCTTGCCTACGGCATCTCTGGTCTTATCGCCTTCGCCGGCCTCACCGTCGGCGGCATTATCGCCTACATGAGCGACGGAGCAGTCTCAGCAATGAGGCTGGCTGAACAGGCTGGCCGCGCAGGAGCAAAACTTGCCCTGCGCGGCCGAACACCTGGGCAGGCGTAGATCGCGAAGAGTGCAAGGGCATGCGCTATCTCCGGCACTCCGTGCACCTAACCACCTATGCGAGGCAGCGGTTCCCGTACAATTCCGCACCAATCGTCCGTGCCTTGAAGCTAGTGGTGGCAAACCTTCGCAATCAATGACTGGAGTTCTTCGCCACAGATAATCAATTCGCGTTAATCGCCGTTGTGGATGAAAACCTCAAGAGCGTTAAGTTCTGTGAAGTGCTTGCCGGCATATTCGATCGCTTTCTCAAGAGAGCGGAAAGTCTTATTCTCCGTCCGTGTCGAAAAGCTTATCAGTCATAGCGGAGCCATAAGGCATCCGCCGAATGCGGTGGCGCTAAGCTCCGCGAGACAAAATGGCCCCGCCTGAGCGGGGTCTAGTGAATGGGGTGGTTTTTAATTAAACTGCGCCTTGGCGCCGCAATGTGCATCCTGATCAAACGTTCATCCGCTTGCAGTACGTACTACTTTTTAAGCCGTGTATATCTTCCAATTGCTTAAGCATCTGACTAAACCGTGCTGTCAAAGTGTCCGTTTTCGCACCAAAGCATTAAACATCGGTCAAATAGATATTTAAAGCTGCAGCCGCCGTACAATATTTGATACTGCTGGATCGGCCGCTCAGCGATCTTTTGCTAACCCCACGCATCGCTTCTCCTGTGCGTTGGGCGGCCTCCATGATCTACTAAAAAGACCCACTGCTGTTGCATCCTTCCTTGCCAGCAGGCGCATTTCACCATTCGTGGTCGACGGCGCTGCCAGTCAAAAAAGGCCCCATGAAGCGGGGCAGTTGGAGAACGGGGGTTGAGGTGGGATTGTGCGGGCAGGACCTGCGATAGGTGGTCATCCGCCCGCGCGATGCCCTAACCAACCGCGGTCCCGCTGGTTCCGCACCAATCGGGAATACGGTTAATCAACGCCTGCTGGGCGGCGCCGGTGCGATAAGCATCACATGAAAAGGAGGATGAGGTACCGGAGCAATGAACGTTCCGGGCATCACCTTTTCAGACGTCAGATCAGCAGCCGCGTCAAAGCATCCTCGTCCTTCACACCATGCTGAAACGACTGAACGATCCGGCTGGCTAAATCCTCGCGCTCGGCGTCCGTCATGATCTGTTTCACCGAAATGACGTGGTCATAGACCCTCTGGCAGAGAGCCAACTCGGCTTCGTTCAAAACGGTTTGCGCTGCTGACTGGAATGGAAACATGCTGCACGGCTGCGCGATGCACGTCCAGAAACGCTCGCGCGTCGTCTGGACGCATCTCCCCGATCTCGCCATGTGTTTATCTTCCATGCTCCGTCCGTTCCGATACTGCGAATCCTCGCCCCGTCAACGCCCGCATTCAAGGCTGTCTCCTTGGTGTGAAAACAACTTTGAACACCGGCGAATTGGCGCTGCGTTCAATTATTCTGGGACGTGATCGTTTGCCGGAACTCGCCCAAGCCGCTCTGCGCGGGCTGGCTCGAGAGCTTAAGGCGCTCGGCAGGAGATCCAAGGCTCGCGCGCCGGATTTTGAACTGGCACCGGGTCGCGGCATAAGCTTTCTGCACCTTGGGACGCTTGCCGGTCAAAAGTTTTCTAGGCCTCGCCGCTCGACCTGTTTGAAACGATCATCCCCGTATGTGTGCAAGTATCCCGAATGGACGGGATCGGCGAGAGATCGCGCTTTCATATAGGCGATTGCCATGCAGGCTGGTCCGCCTTTGGCGGGCTCCACTTCAATCGAAACGCGCAGGTTTCCGGATTTGCCGATCGATTCCAGCCGGTCGAGGATTGCGATGGTTTTTTCATCGACAGCATAAACTTCACCAAAAACCCGAAATCCGACACCAGGCTCATTAAACATCATTGGCGCGAACCTGGGTCCGGCGATCAGCATGGGATAACACGTTCGGGTCATGTAGATGCCGAGAAACTCCGCATGCGAAAGCCCCTGTTCATGCAGAGGAAAACCCCTCTTCAAGGTTCCAAATACAAAGACGTTCAACGCCATAATGGTGACCTCAACGGCTTAGAATCGATCAAATCCCTCTCAGCACGGCCAAGCCGGGATCCGCAGCTCAACTCATATCCAGGAACGGTGTGAGCAAAGAATCGTTTCATATTGGTCGATCAATGCGCAATGACGAGGATCGTGATGTCGGCCACGGAAACCGTTGAAATCAAGCCATCTCATGACCGGGAGGCGAAGGCGTATGCGGCTGCGGCGCTTTATCGATATAATGTCGAAAAAACCGGCGTAGACGATCGTGCGCCGATCGGCGCCGAGCTGCGTGATGTTTCAGGAGAAATTCGCGGCGGCCTGTGGGGGCGGACAGAATTAGGGCTTCTCTTTCTCGATATGTTTTTCGTACCCAAACATCTACGCGGGAGATCCTATGGGTCTCAACTTCTCAATCTGGTAGAGACCGAAGCCAGGAGGCGGGGTTGTGTACGCGCGGTCGTCGAAACCAGCAGTTTTCAGGCGCCGACGTTCTACACCAATCATGGCTATCAAGAATTCGGAAGAGTGGATTTCGGAGCTGCGGAACACGCCCGGATTTTCTTCCGGAAGCAACTCCAGCCACAAAAGTGAGGGATGTGAGGGGGAAGATAGACGCCGGCAGATGATGTGGAATCCGCCTTCCGACGCGCACCCGATCGACCAGTTAATGCATCTTTGCGCTCGACCGGAGTCAATATCAATCACTCTGCAATGGGGAGGCGGCATGAGATGCTCTTCCGCGCGGCAATCATCATTGACGCTGCAGCGCGAACACCCGTTTAAATTGGCGATGGCAAAGAATAAGGAAGCAGGCGGGCGCGGAGACGTCGACACTTTCGTCGCCCAATTCTCGATGCCAATTACCGAGGGTGGGGCTGATGACGAAGTCCTTGCTTGCGGATGACGCGGAGCAAGGGTCGTTGCTGACGGAAAGCATCAGCCGCTGGGCAAACCGAGCCGCCGGGCGTCCTCCAAGCGCAAGCGCCAACTGGTGGATGAGATGCTCGAGACGCCCGGTTCTTCTGGCGTAGGGGTAGCACATCGCCAAACAGCTCGGCGAATATCTGCCTGCCGCAGAGCACCGCGTCACAGGTGAACCTCCGCGTGCGCACGAGAAGCCTGACCCGCCTGCCCGAAAGGGGGAGGATCGCAGCGCGTCAATGACTTTTGCTGCGGCGCCGATGGCGGCCCGACCGGTCGTAGAGGCGCGATCGAGGAACAGGTTTCGGGCCAAGTCATGGAACGTAGTGCAGACTGAACAGCGTCGCGCGTGCGATTAAGGCGCAACAGCACCTCGATGACCTTGGCCTCAGTGGGTGCTGAGTTCGGCCTCTTCTGCTGCGGCGAGAAACTCCCTTCGGGCATCCTCGGCACCGATGCGACCAGCAATGGCTGCTCTACAGGCATTGCGAGCCTTGATGAAACGCAGGCCGGATCTCTTTGGCCACAGGTCCGTTAGGACAATCATCGCGTCGAAAGGACCGGTGACGGTTCTGTATCCGGAGACACCGAAACCGAGCACAATCGGTTTATTCCATTTTTCCGACATGCTATGCCTCCAAAAAAAAAGGCCGCTCTTTGCGGCCGCCTTAAGAACTCAAGATGGTTCTGGGATCTACAGGATCAAGACTTCGGTCAGGAAGCGTACGCGCCGAAAGCGCGAGCCGCCAAAGATGGCTTGAGCGTGTTCGACATCGACAACTTCAAGCACATCAACGACAGGTTCGGCCACACACCGGTGACCTCGTCCTGAAGGACAATTCCAGCCGTGCGACATAGATCAGGGCTGGTCTGAATATTCCCATGATCCACCGGTACCCGGCGCCTTCCCGAACGTCGCCCGACGAATTGTTCTTGCGGTTCGTTGGCGTCACGCCGATATCAGATCAAGATGCCGCAACCGCTGGTGATCGAATTGAAACCCGGTTTTCGTTAGCCTGCCCCGCTGCTCATCACTCTCCAATGGACAGACGCCGGCGAACCCGCCGGCGCCTGTCATCTCACATAACTGTTCCATTTGCGCCCCGCTGTTCGGCTCTGCCCGGACCCAGCACCGGCTTCTGTCCAAGCGCCACCGAGGCGATCTATGGCGGATTTTCGGGCAGGACGATCAACCAGGATGGCTCGAGGGTCGTCGAGCGGTCGGTCCTGAGGTACGTCCAGGCTATTGAGGGCTACACGACCGTGTTGTTTTGGACATCCTCCGCTATCACTGCACCGGAGCAAGCAGCACTACATCAGCAGGCGCTCAGCCTGCTCGCCGAGCAGATCATCCCTTCCAGCAAAATTGTTCTCCTTGCATGCGCTCGCGGCTGAACTCGGGTCCCGTCGGATCAGGTAAATGCTGTCGCGCCCGGGTGGATTAGCACGGACATGAATGCGGTCGCGAGAACGTGGAGATGGTGAAGGCGATCTTCAAGATCAGAGCGTCTTCGCGGTCGTCTCCATCCAGGCGCGATGCTTCTCCTCGTCCTGATGAGCTTTCATGAAGAATGCTTTCGACGCGGGAATTGCATCCTCATTACGGATCGCCCGCTCGTAGGCGGTCACCGTGTCGTCTTCGTTCGTCTTCATTGCTTTCAGAATCGAGGCGTCGCCCATCATGTCGGCGAACGCGATCTTGCCGGTGGTCAGCATCTGCTTCATGTCGCCTTCGGTCGGCGCTTCGATGCCAAGTTCGCGCGCCATCTCGCTCAGCACCTGAACATGCTGAAGGTGATCTTCCTTGAACTGGGCGATTTGGCTCGCAAGCTCGCGGCCATCGAGGCGCTCGATGCAGGAATCGTAGGCGGCGATCGCGTCGTGCTCGAGATAAAGAAGGTTCTTCACAAGATCTTTGATGTCGGGTTCGTTTCCTACCATGGTGACCATCGTCACGCTCCTTTTGTGGTTGAGCGTGACAAACACGTGGGATGCGAGGTTGTTCCGAACGCAGCCCGCCCGCCGCAGCTACGGCCAGACTAAGCGGCACTTGATTGGAACTTCGGTCGGCCATCCGGGTTTGAAGTCGACGTTCCCGTCTCAACCCCCAATCCGAATTAGGGAGAAGTCCATGACCCTCGAAGGGAAGAAGATCGCCGTCCTCATTGCGCCGCGCGGCACCGAGGAACCGGAATTCAAGAAACCGAAGGATGCTGTCGAGGCCGCAGGTGCGACCGTGACCGTCGTTGGCATCAAGACAGGCGAGGCCAAGACGAACAACGGCGATCTGGATCCGGGCGGCAGCTATGCCGTCGACAAGGCCGTGAAGGATTTGAGCGCCAGCGACTTCGACGGACTGGTCATCCCAGGCGGAACCGTCGGCGCGGACAAGCTACGGGCGAATGCCGACGTCGTATCCTTTGTACGGTCGTTCTTCGAACAAGCGAAGCCCGTCGGGGTGATCTGCCATGGCCCGTGGCTGCTCGTCGAGGCCGACGTACTCAAGGACCGTACCGTGACGTCCTACTCGTCGATACGGAAGGACATCGAAAACGCGGGTGGCGCCTGGGTCGATCAGGAAGTCGTGACGGACAAGGGCCTGGTGACGAGCCGGAAGCCTGACGACCTCCCGGCCTTCTGCGCGAAGATCGTGGAAGAGTTCGCTGAGGGAAAGCATCCGGAACAGGCACGCAGCGCCTGATAATTTCGAAGCGTCGGCGCGAGCCGGCGCTTCTCCCGCTGTAGCCTATTCGACGCACGACGCAAGGATTTCGTCGAAGCTGGCTTCCGACGGGTCGAGCGACGGGAGCTCTATGAGAAGGCGCAGTCCTCGATCGCGCCTTCCCTACCTCAAGTGGGTGAACCTTTATGCCCCTGTCTCGGAAATTCGTCAGAAACAGTGAAGACGTCGTCCGTGTGGTCTGGTGCACTGCTGTGAACGTCAAAAACACGCAAAAAAAATGCTTCGCTGGCGAGAATACAAGAAAGCTCAGGTTTCCGCCGGTGTCGTTTGCGCTGAAGGTCACTTTACGGAACAGGCGCGGCGATGCCATGAGGGGCACAACTATCTGCATGCAAGATGCCGTATTCGCGTTACTTTTTGCCGGTTCTCTTCGTCATGGACTCTCGCCACGTCTGCCACTCTGCCCTCAGCGTACCCCGCGACACGCCGATGGCTTCGTCAAGCAGTTCCACCTTCACAATCCGCTCCGTCCGGAAATGCCGGAACGCCTGTCGGCTCTCGCACCAGGCAATGAGAAGGCTGTGGGTGTCCGCATAGCCGAGGAGAACGGGCCAGACAATGCGGGTGCTGATTGTTCCGTTGGCCGACCGATAGTCCAGCTTGATCTTGCGTCCGTCCCGGATCGCCATTCTGAGCGGCCGCGTGTCGTGCGTTTCCGAAGGCCCCACATCGTCGGGCCTGATCCCTACGGCCGGCTGGGCGATGTAGGGTAGAAGCGCCTCGGGCACGACCGAGGTGATCTTGGTCAGCACGTCGCTCGCGGCATGGTTCAGCTCGACATCGCCAAGCCGTCCCACCATTTTGAGGCCGAGGATGACAGCCTCGATCTCGTCGGGTGTCAGCATCAGCGGCGGCATGTCATAGCCGGCACCGAGAACGTAGCCGAAGCCGGCCTCGCCATCGATGGGCACGCGCTGGGCGATCAGATGAGCGATGTCGCGATAGACAGTCCGCTTCGAAACCTCGAGTTCTTCGGCGATGGCTGAGGCGGTGACGGGCCGCGTCGAGCGCCGGAGAATCTGGATGATCTGAAAGAGGCGATCCGCTTTTCGCATGGCTGATGACTCCTGCTGCCATAACGGTGGCAGCACGGCTATGCCAGAAAAGCAGGGACAGAGGCAATCACTATAAGACGACAGTTTCAAAAGGAGCACATCATGAAATTCGCATCCACCCGTCTGATTGCGTCCGACATCACGAGCATGGTCACCTTTTACGAATTGGTGACGGGATATAGGGCCGAGTGGCTCGCCCCCGTCTTTGCCGAAATTGTCACCCCAGGCGCAGCACTCGCCATTGGGAGCGTAGCAACGGTCGCCCTGTTCAGGGAAGGCAGCACGGAGCCGGGCGCCAACCGGACCGCCATTCTCGAATTCATGGTCGCCGATGTCGATGCCGAATACGAACGGCTCAAGGATCACGCCGAAATCATCCACGAACCCAAAGACATGCCCTGGGGCAACCGCTCGATGCAGATCACCGATCCCGAAGGCAATCGCGTTGCGCTCTACACCCCGGTGACAGAGGCGGCAAAGGCGCGGTTCGCCGGACGCTGAAAGGGGAATTGCAAGATCGCAAGATGTCCGCCGTTGTTGGCGGTGGGCATCGGAGGTCTTTAAGCGTGTCACGTCAGCCTCGCCAGCATGAATAGTTTGGGGCCCGCGAACCCGCGGCCCCATTAGGTTCCATCGTCGTTGCCATTGGCTCCCTCCTCCCTGTGGTTCCACCTCAGACGTTGGAACGGAGATCTGCAAGACACAAAGCATGCGGCATGCATGAGAGAGAGAGAACGCTAAACGTCACCTATTCAAGCCTGCCCGGAGGCGTTCCGTTCAGCGAGGAACCATATCTTATCGGTGGAGTTTACCAGGACACTCAAGTCCCGGAGGATAACATGAAAACACTGGTCATCTCTGCGGTATCGCTGTTTCTGTCACTCGGAGGAGCGGCGGTCGCGCAGACGACGACGGTCGTCGTTCCTGGCGAGGTCAAGACCTATGTCGAAAAGCAGGAAACGCCATCCGTCACCTTTGAAGGTGACGTCGCAGTCGGTACGGCGCTTCCTGACACTGTAGAGATCCATACGATCCCCGATCAACCTGATTACGGTTATGTGGTCGTCAACAAAAAGCGTGTGCTCGTCAATCCGAAGACCCGCACGGTGATTGAAGTCATCAAATAAGTTGAAAGCATCACGGGCCTGCTTCCCAGGCCCGCGATTTTTCCCTCATGCTACCCTCGCCCGCATCAGGCGCCCTTCGCTCGGGCCGCGAGAGTTGAATTCAGCTTGGCATCCACCGCAGCCAGCCGCATTAGACGACGTCGCGACCGCGGGGTCTCCTTTGGACATTCAAGACACGAAGGAGGAGTTTGATCGTCGAATTTCATCTTCATTCGCGGTTGATATTCACGGTTTGCTGTGGCCGTCCCGAGACGAAGACAGTGTAGTATTCCGCGCAGAACCTTCTGGAGCACAAGCAGAACCACGAAACACGGGTCGCTTCGTAATATCGGCCGAAGCATTAAGAGTGAAAGATAGGTTCTTCGAGCTTGTCGGAATTCCCAAAATGCATATTTTTGTGTGGCGTCGATTGCACTTCCGATTGCGTATCGGGGGAGTTGCGGATTTGCGGTCAGCGAACGCCGAACGACCTCCAACGCACTTTTGCCCATTCGCAGGTGATCGGAAGACATGCTGCCGGGATACTTACGATATCCAACCAGCCGTTCGGGAACGACTTCGATGAAGTAGCGTGCGGCGAGCCTGAGCTCGAAATCGAGGTCTTCGCAGCCTCCAATACCGGCTGCTGCATATGAGCTATCAAACCCACCTATCGCAAGCGCGACGTTCCGCCGGACGAGAAGCGCGCTTCCATTCCCTACATACTTAACATTCAGATGCCGCGCATAGATATATCCTCTTGCGACATCGGAACTGCCAGGGCGAATGATCTCGTCGTCCTCGTTGATGATGTAATGCAGCGTGTAGACCGCAGCCCAGCGCGACGACAACCGGTTGAGAGCGTTCACCTGCTTTTCGATTTTCGTCCGGTGCCAGAGATCGTCGGCGTCAAGGAACGCCACGAATTGGCCTGATGATGCCTCGATCCCAGTATTCCTTGCGGCCGCGACACCGCGGTTAGATGTGGACAGGAGGCGGATCCGTGAGTCCGACATCGCCATCTGCTCGATGAGTTTCGCCGTGTGGTCGGTGGAACCGTCATTGACAACGATAATCTCGAGAGCGGTATAGGTCTGGCGCATAGCGGACGAAAGCGTTCGCTCAATATAGGCCGAAGCGTTGAAGGCAGGAACGACTACTGAAACCAAACGCCGGCCAGACTGAAAATTGTCTCTTCGATCCTCACCTGTGCATGAAAGCATTGCGGATCTCTCGCCACGTCAACGACACAGACACTATTCGTTCAGACGAAGGGACTTCATTTCGAATTCTGCGGTTTTCGTACATTCAATTCGGAGCGCGAAGACGCCAGCAGTCGACATTGGATCGCCTTCAACACGCCTTCACTCTAACTTTGTTCTGCGGGCGCAAAACGGACTTTGGTCTGACGTCGACCCTCTACTTTAGGAGAAGAGGGTAGATATGTCAGCCGCACTTTGGTGAAAAACTGGAAGCGTTCGGGCCTCTCGGTGAGGCATCCGGATCTCGGACCTTAGTCGGGGATGCTTGAGACACAGGTCCTACACGTGGAACCGCTTGCGGTGGGGAGTGTTTTCGATTGGCGACGCCAGAGAGCGCCGCGCCGATTTTGTTAGCCGCCCTGGAGACGAACCATGCGCCTGCTCATTGTCGAAGACCAACCGGGAATCGCTCTGGTGATTGAGGATGTCGCGATCGACGCCGGATTCGAAATCACTGGCATCGCGGGGAACATGTCAGAGGCTCTGGAGCTCGCCTCCGAAGCAGACGTCGCCATCATCGACGTTCGGCTTGGGGATGGAATCACCGGGCCGTCCATTGCCCGCGCCCTCTTTTCCGGATTCGGACTTGGGGTGGCGTATTTCACCGGGAAACCCGGTCTTGTCGAGAACCCGGAGAGCCGAGCTGTCGTCACCAAATCGGCGAGCCCCGAAAGAATTGTGGACGCGTTGTCCATGGCGGCCAAGAACGCTCGCCCAAGAACGCATCGCGTCGCGAGCAGGCCCGCCTTACACTGAAAGCTTGAGGTGCCGTTGATCCTCCGACCGAACTCATTGCTCGACACGAGTGAACGCGCCTGACAGCTCCTGGGACTAGCTTCAAACATATCTTCAGTCGGAGGACGCGTGGAACTACCTCGTAGACCGCTTTGGTGAAGACGGGGCAAAGGCGGAACGGGATCGGACGAGCACAGAAATCGGTGTTCGACGGCCTTGTCAAGAATACCTTAAGCTCGCTGAACATCATATATTCGTTCCGGCCAGACTCGGTAGGCGCCTATAATGACGGCTTTTGGTCCCTGACTGGCACAACCGGGCAGTACACCGGCAGCGCCCAACCTTACCAGTTCACAATAGGCGAGGACGTTTCGGTCGAGGACAGGTAGCGCCGTCAAAACCGGAGCATCGGCTGAATTGGGATTCGCAACCGAGAGTGAGGGAAAATTGGTTCCGACAGAAGGGATTGGATTGTCGGACATATCCGCACGGTCCCTCGAAACGCGTGGAAGATGTGGACGTCTGTACGGTAAATTTCATGCGCTCATCATCATTCCAAGCGAACGCATCCATCAAAAGTGCACTGTTGAAAACCTGAACAACAGGACCGTCTGCAAGCCACGCCAAGATCAGAGAGGTCACCGGCCTCTATGCCTCGGCGGGGAAATCGAGCGCTGATCGTCGCATAAACCGACGCCCAGCTGCCGCCGGTCACGGCATCGTTGTATGCATTTTGCAATGGGGAAAGCTCGCTACCCGTAAATTGGTACGCCATCTAGTCCCCTATTTAATATAAAATTTAATGAGCTCGAGCGCTGCTCTCTCGATGGAGCCGATCACTTCCGATTTTTTTGTTTTGATGTGCAGGCCGACCCGAACCAAGCTGAGACAGCGCGACGGAGAGGATGGGCGCCTATCGGCAACGAGAGTCGGTTTCGATCTCCAAGGCGATTGCTATACCCTGGCGAAACGACGGCTCTTCTGTGAGCTTTCAAAGCCGTTTCAGAAACAGGCTTTAGCTATATCGGGTTTCGATGTGGCTCCCCGACCCGGCAGTTACTCGCCGCTGAAGGAGTGGTTTGTGAGCAGACGTCTCCTATCAAAGCCCGGCGATCGCCGGCGTGTGGAAGTCCTGACAGGAAAAGCAGAAGACGGTCTGGCTTGTTTTCCAGATTGGCCAACGAGTTGCGACCATTACCTACTTGTGGACGGGCGCATGTTAGCTGCGACCAGTCGACGCCGCGGATCAACTGCGTATCGTTGCTCCTCGTGGGCAGCAGCTGCCGACCGCGGCACGTCATCGAATACCAGGGCGGAGCGCATCATCAAGGAGCTGCGGCCGCGCGTGACGCGGTAAAGAAGGAGGCGCTGCGACGCGCCGGAATTGGCTACACGAGGTGGTGGCTGGCCAAACGACGCCATCGGAACTCAGACGATTGGTCGAGAAGCTGGTGGACAAGCCGAGTGTCATCTAACGCGCCCTGGTCACGAACGCCTGCACGGTCGAGCCTCTTCGATTGGAGGAAACCATCTGCTTGGCTTGATGGAATTGAGGCGCACCCAAGATGATCTCCGATTTCCAGGCAGTCCGCGAAAATCTGTATCCGGCCAGTCACGGAGCGATCGAGGACTGGGAGACGTTCCCCTGGCATCGTGATCGAACCAACCGAATTCAGGCCTATAAGGTGCATTCATCGCAAGCCATTGCAATCGATGTGTTCGGCACCCTCAAAACGAGCACAGATCGCGACCGCATTTTCGACGCCATCGCCGAGCGTGTGGGAGTGGCGCCGGGCGGTCCATGGGCGATAACACTCGAGTGGACGGATGCTGATCGGCTTCTGGGGGAACCGAGGCCCACGCAAGTCGATGCACTTGCCGTCGGCTCCGCGGCAGTGCTCGTCATCGAGTGCAAGTTCACCGAACCCGGAGGACAATGTAGCCAAACGGCTGTTTCTCGCTCGGGCGAACGCCAATGCAACGGAAGCTACGTCAATCAGATCAACCCGGGCAACGGCGTGCGCTCACAGTGTGCTCTGACAGGCAAGGGCATTCGTTACTGGGAATATATCCCAAAGGTCTTCACGCTCGATCCGGGTGTCAATCACACGCCCTGCCCTTTTAGGGGAGATGCCTATCAGTGGATGCGCAATGCCCTGCCGGCGGCAGCGCTGGGCAAGCACCGCAGTCTTCAAGCGGCTGCCCTGGCAGCCTTTGCCGATCACCCAAGCTTTCCAACGGCGCGGAAGGCGAAGCGGGGTCTGATGGATCCCAGTCTCGCTGGCCAATCTGTGATCACGCCCGTCTCATACCAGCAGATCATTGCGATCACTTGCGAAGTCGGCCTCGACCAAGAACTCTGGAACGGCCTTTCTCTATGGGTCGCTCATAAGATCGCAAGGGCGGCGTCGCGACGATCGGACTTCCAATAGGTTTCGAATGGATGCTGATATCTGGGATGGAGCCTTCTATGACGACGGCGAGTGGGTTTCCTGTCCGACGTGGAAGAACAACTCCAATATCACGAGTGGCGTGCCAAATAGGGGGCCGCGAATAAGGCCACCGCAGCATCAAGCGGGTTGGCCGGGCGGCGTGGGGTTTTGATCACGATTCTCTCCAATGGCTCGCTGATTTACGCGGTCACGCAGTCTCATCAAGGGATAGGTCGCCCGCCTGGACGATCGTCGCTTCGAGGGTCGTTGGTCGGTTTGCGGTCATGGCGGCGTGACAACGTTTGGCTAGCGACCGCTCCTCCAGCAGTGCATTGTATCGATCACGCATCTCATCTGCTTCGATCTCGCCGGCAACCCAAATGTCGACGAGGGCCAGGAATTCACTGTCGTTATCGACCGGCGCGCCGCGGGCGCGAGCCCTGGCAATTACGCGCTCGGCAATGGACTGTCGTGATGTCATCTGGCGAGATGTCCGCTTCGGGCTATGTGCATGGCTACCTGAATAGCGACCACGGAGAATTCGCGCTACTTAAAATCAACCTACTGACAACCTGTTCGGTCGCTACCCCGGCTTCGGTGGCCTTCCCTCGATCCGCCGCTGGCCGACGATTAGCTGGTGATCCGAGGCGTGCTGACGATCTTCAGGAACAGGGCCTACATGGCCTCGTCAATGCCGTCAGTGGGACTGACCGCGAAATAGAAGCCGGGGGTTCTGTCGCCTTGTTAAGCAACGGCTGCTGCGTTGGGTTTGGCGTTTTCACAACAAAACTGATCCAACTCAAGCCGGATTGCCGGATTTGACTGAGGTGTAAGTCTGAGTTTCTGTTTTTCGGAATACCGCGAAGGGTCCACCCAGGTTTTGAGCTACTCCTCCTTAAAAGCGCGTGCGACCTGATCCGTGAGCGGCTTCGTCAAATATGCCAGCGCAGTTGAAGCATGAAGAACGAGCCCGTCAGGGCAAGAATATTGATGAAACAGCTTGTCAGGCCAACGCCAAGGAAGGCCCTTCGAAGCGACGAGAGGCCCGCCACAAGAAAAACTTGTGACGGTTGTTCCGTGGTCCTGTTCAAGACGATTTCCTTAATCTCACGCTGAATGACGCTCCGCCAGCTGCTCCAACGCCGGCTCCGACTTGCGTGTAGACGCTCGCGCTCCAGCCACCATTGGTGCCTACTCCGAGGGAGACGCCAAAAGTGTAAAATTGCGCGTAATAACCGCCGCCAACAGGTGGTGTTTCAAGCATGCATCCAACTCCCTGTGGCACAACGACTCCGTGCACAACTATAATGAGACTAGGATAAAATGCAATTCCATATTATGTTTTCTTAACACCTGCCCCGAACGATTTTCGATCAATCAGCTTGCTTTGGAGGAAGAATGACCAATCTCCTTTTTGTGTGTGCGGCCATTGTTTTGGCAACTATTTTTGGAATAATGCTCCCCGCGCTTGGCAAGATCAAAAGGTTAGAAGAATTACCCCCCTCTGTGTTGGGAGCGCAGGCCAAGATCATATTTCCTCTCATGGGACTATTCTTTTTTTTGGTCTTAATTGCTAGCTTAAATGGAAAATATAACTGGTTGTAGAATTGCGAAGACAACCCGCATCCTCGGATCGACCTGTTCGAAACCGCCGCCAGGGAAAATCAGCCTCAAGTAGCCGAACATCAAAGACGAATGGCTGAGTGATTCTCAGGGCGCGAGTTAGAATCGCAGATATTTCGGCGGCCCTGTTCCCTCCCTATTTTAGCGGACGCTTTGATCGAATAAAACCACCAGCCCCGTGATTGCAAACAGCGAGCAGCCAATCTACTGAAAATTCCGGCTCTTGATCTTCAGCGTATCGATTTGAAGATCCGGCACGAACAGATCCCTCGCCCGAACCACTGCCGGCGCTTTTTCGCGAGAATCCGGACTTCCAGGAGAGCCATGGGCGAACTCATCCCGCGGCCGGTCGGCAGATGGAACGCACCGTCGCGCTCGGCAAGCCCTGACAGATCGACTGACAAATCGAAGAGCTGCTGGGCGACCAGGTGAACCACCTCGCCTTCCCGCTGAATCCTGCCGTTGATCGCCACCCCCCGGCGCGACCGCTCGAACAGTTTTGGCCAGACGACAATATTGGCAATGCCGGTCTCGTCCTCGATGGGGTCAGAACAAGAGCAGTTCGAAATCGTACGCGGCCTTTATCAACCAAAGACAGCTACGGCCGATTTGATGGTGATCCCGCCATCCGGGCTTCTGCGCATCTGACGGCCGGTAGCAACCGCATCGACATCCTGTCTTGCAGGAACCTGCTGATCTATCTTGACAGCGAATTGCAAAACAGAGTCATCCCGATCTTCCACTTTGCCCTCCGGTCAAGCGGCATTCTGTTTTTGGGCTCTTCGGAAAACGTTACCCGCCAAGCCAAGCTTTTTGCACCGATCGACCGAAAAAACCGCCTGTTTCGAAGGCTGGAAACGGCAACCCGGATCATTCCGGACTTCCCGCTCAGTCCGCGCCCACGCAGCCCCGACCATGCGCTCTCAATACCCGCTCCCATACTACAGACCGGGCGGCTGTCGGCAACGATCAGCCGGCAAGCAGAGGTCGTCGCCGAGCGCTTCGCACCAGCCTACGTCGTCGTCGATTCACACTATGATGTTCTGCATTTCTCAGGGCGCACTGGGCGCTATCTCGAACCGGCATCGGGAACCGCGACGCTCAATCTCCTGAGCCTTGCTCATCGCGATCTTCGGCTCGACATGCGCTCGGCCCTACAGCGCGCCACGAGCGAAGCCGTCAGGGTTGAAGTTCCAGGGGTGCTGCTGCGCCAGGACGACCGCACCTACGCCGTCAATATCGTTGTCGAACCCCTTGGCAACGGTGACGTCACCTCGCTGATCGTCTTGTTTCAGGACGCAGGACAAGTGGCCGAGGGGACGACGCCCGATGGAGGCAGGCTCACAAGCGAAGAGCATGTTCAGCGTCTGGAGACCGATCTGCGCGTTACGCGGGACCGGCTTCAGGCGACGATAGAGGAACTGGAATCGACGAACGAGGAGCTTAAGTCCTCCAACGAAGAGTATCAGTCGATCAACGAAGAGCTGCAGTCAGCCAACGAGGAGATGGAAACCTCCAAGGAAGAACTGCAGTCAGTCAACGAAGAACTCCATACCGTCAACGGCGAGCTAGCTCATCGTGTTACAGAGCTGGATCGCACGAATTCAGACTTGAAAAACCTCCTCGAAGCAACGCAGATTGCCACTGTTTTCCTCGACAACGATCTGCGCGTGAGAAGCTTCACGCCGGCAGCAACCGAAATCTTCCACCTGCTTGATACGGACGTTGGCCGACCGCTCGACCATGTCGTATCGCGCGTGGCTTACCCGGAACTGCTGGACGATGTTCGACTTGTCCTCAGAACGCTAATGCCCGTGGACCGGAAGGTCAGCGACCCCACGGACAATCGGCATTATGCGGCCCGCGCCCTGCCTTATCGCAGCGTTGACAACTATATCAGCGGTGCCGTCGTCACCTTTACCGATCTCACTGCCACCTACGAGGCGGAGGTGGCGCTTCGGCGGAGTGAGGAGCGTCTGCAGCGTGTCCTGGAAACCGATGCGGTCGGCGTGGTTTTCCTCAACGACGACGGCGTCATCTTCGACGCCAACGAAGTGTTCTTGAAGATGTCCGGCTACAATCGCTCACAAATAGAGCGCGCCGAGCTGCACTGGCGCCGCCTGACCCCGAAGGAGCATATTGCCGAGACCCAAGCGCAGATGGAAGCCGTGAAAGAGACGGGCAAGATTGGGCCATATGAGAAGGAGTATTTCTTCGCCGACGGGACGCGTCGCTGGATGTTGTTTGCCGGACGCGACCTTGGTGACGGAACGATCGCCGAGTTCTGCATCGACATCTCGGCGCGAAAACAGGCTCA